>CAMYWC010000031.1:0-6713 GCA_947302545.1 uncultured Clostridia bacterium
GAACAACAAGACACTTATATCAACATTTTTTACAAACAGGAGGGTTACAAAATGGCAGTACCGGCTAGAAGAGTTTCTAAGGCTCGTCGCGACAAGAGACGTTCAAGCGTTTGGAAGATGGACGCTCCTGAGCTTGTAAAGTGCCCGCAGTGCGGCGAATACAAGCGCCCCCACAGAGTTTGCCAGGCTTGCGGCTATTATAACGGCAAACAGGTAATCGTAAAGGACTAATCAAAATTTCTTTAGAGATTAAAGGTGGAGAAGGGGAACCGTCCCCGCCTTTTAGTCTTTTTCGATGCAGTTTTTCCGAAAGGAGGGTTTTTAATGGCGGCTTATGTAAAAGGCGTTGAAGCAGGCTCGCTTGCCGAGGCTCACGGTATTACCGCGGGCTCAACTCTGCTCAAGATCAACGGACATGAAATAGTTGATGTGCTTGACTACCGTTTCTTCATGGTGGACGAGCAGCTTAAAGTCGTCTACAGAACCCCGGACGGAAAGATGAGAATGGTGCTCATCGAGAAGGATGAGTATGACGATCTCGGCATAGAGTTCGAGACCTATCTCATAGACAAGCAGCACTCGTGCAAAAACAAATGCATATTCTGCTTCATAGACCAACTGCCGAAAGGCATGAGGGAAAGTCTCTACTTCAAGGATGATGACTCGCGCATGTCCTTCTTCTACGGCAACTATATTACACTGACAAACTTAAACGATGCGGACATAGAGCGCATAATAAAAATGCATATAAGCCCGGTCAATGTATCTGTTCACACCATGAACCCGCAGCTTCGCTGCTTCATGATGAACAACCGCTTTGCGGGAGACAGTCTGCGGTACCTGAAGGTGCTTGCGGAAGCGGGCATAAACATAAATACACAGCTCGTGCTCTGCCCCGGAATAAATGACGGGGAGGAGCTCGAATACTCGATAAGACAGCTCGCGGCGCTCGGACCTTCAGTACAGAGCATTGCGTGTGTGCCGGTGGGCCTGACAAAGCACCGTGAAGGACTGCCTGAGATAAAGGGCTACACGCGTCTTCAGGCGAGGAAGGTCGTCGAGATGGTTGACCGTCTCGCGCTCGAACTGTTCATAAAGCAGGGCAGACGCCTTTGCTATGCCGCCGATGAGTTTTACATCCTGGCGGACATGCCCATACCGGCTGAGGAATATTACGAGGACTATCCTCAGCTCGACAACGGCGTAGGCCTTATGCGTCTCTTCGAGACAGAGGTGAACGAGGCTCTGCCGGATGAGAAGTTCCGCCGCATTGAGTACCCTTCCAGGGTGACGATTGCGACCGGCAATGCCGCGGCGCCCTTCATAGACCGCATGGCAAAGAAGGTAACGGCGCTTTACGGCGGGAAATTTGATGTGCGCGTAAAGGCCATAGAGAATATCTTCTTCGGCGACAGCATAACCGTGGCAGGCCTTTTAACGGGCGAGGATATTATAAGACAGCTTAAAGGCAGAAGGCTCGGATCGGCCCTGTTTCTGCCGAAGGTCGCGCTGAGAAGCGGCGAGACCGTTTTACTTGACGATGTATCTGTCGAGGATATCTCACGGGAACTCGGTGTTCCGGTTGTCGTGGTGGATAACGACGGAGCTGAATTTGTAGAAAAACTGATGGAAAAAGCAGAGGAGGTGGAATAATGTCGAGACCTGTAGTGGCCATTGTCGGCCGACCCAATGTGGGAAAATCCACGCTTTTCAACAAACTTGTAGGCAAAAGACTTGCAATCGTAGATGACACACCCGGTGTCACCAGAGACCGTATCTACGGCGATTGTGAATGGACGGGACGCAGTATGCTCCTCGTCGATACCGGCGGTATAGAGCCTTATTCTGATGACATTATTCTTTCTCAGATGCGCCGTCAGGCGCAGCTTGCAATCGACTCAGCGGATGTCATAGTCATGCTGACCGACATACGCGACGGAGTCGTTGCGACCGACAAGGAAGTTGCGGCAATGCTGCAAAAGAGCGGCAAGCCGATAGTGCTTGCCGTAAACAAGTGCGATACGACAGGCGAATTGCCGCCTGATTTTTATGAGTTTTACAACCTCGGACTCGGCGACCCGATAGCGGTTTCCGCAAGCCACGGCAGGGGAACGGGCGACCTTCTTGACGCCGTCCTTGCGCATGTGCCCGAGGCGGAAGAGGAGGAGTATGACGACGATACGATAAAGGTCGCCGTCATAGGAAAGCCGAATGTCGGCAAGTCCTCCCTGGTCAACGCCATATGCGGCGAGAACCGTGTCATCGTGTCGGACATAGCCGGCACGACCCGCGATGCCACAGACACCGCGGTTGAAAACGAATATGGTAAATTCGTTTTCATTGACACGGCGGGCCTTCGCCGCAAGTCAAAAGTTGATGACGCCATCGAGAAATACAGCGTCATCCGCGCCCGCATGGCTGTTGAGCGCGCCAATGTCTGTGTCATCATGATCGACGGCACGGAGGGCTTTACCGAGCAGGACTCAAAGGTCGCGGGCATAGCCCACGAACTCGGCAAAGCCTGTATTATCGCAGTAAACAAGTGGGACGCTGTCGAGAAGGACGGCGAGACCATGCAGAAAGAGCGTAAGAAGCTCATGAATGACTTCTCATTCATGTCCTACGCTCCGATAATCTTTATCTCCGCTAAGACAGGCCAGCGTCTGCCGCAGCTCTTTGAGCTTATCAAATTCGTCGACGATCAGAACGCCATGCGTATTTCGACGGGCAAGCTCAACGATGTGCTTGCCGCCGCCACCGCCCGCGTTCAGCCGCCGACGGACAAGGGCAGACGCCTCAAGATTTACTATATGACCCAGGCCTCGACAAGGCCTCCGACGTTCGTCTGCTTCGTAAACCGCGCAGACCTGTTCCACTACAGTTATCAGCGCTATTTGGACAACCAGATACGCGAGGTCTTCGGCCTTGAAGGCACACCTACGCGATTCGTCATACGCGAGCGTGAAGAAAAGAAGAGGTAACAGCAATGAATATGGATAATCTCGACTACAAGAGAGTTGACCCGAAAGCCAAAAATGTCATGAGAGTCTCCTCTGCCATTGGCAGCGGACTCCTTATTATCGCCTGTGTTATCGCGGCAGCGATCCTTGTTGTAAGTGACACGGTTGCGAAAATCATTCTGATTATTCCCGCGCTGATTGCGGTTCTGGCAATCATCGACATTATTGCCGTACCGGAAATCCGTTACAGACGCTATAAGTACTATCTTGATGACGAGATGCTTGTTGTTGAGGAGGGCCTCTGGTTCATCACGCGCTCAATCGCTCCGATAGAACGCATTCACCAGATAGAGGTAAAGCGCGGCCCGGTTGACAGGATGTTCGGCATGGGCAATGTAATAGTCACCACCGCAGGGGGTGTCGTAAAAATCGCATTCCTTGAGGACGCGGTTGCCGACGAGATTGCGGCGCGTCTCAATGCCCGCATAAACAGCATAGTAAAGGCTCAGCGCGGCGAGGTGTAAAATGGAACTGAGAAATCATTACTCCAAGTTCATCGTCGATACAATCAAGACTGTCTGGGCCTTCATCCTCATAGGCATAGTCAACATCTCCGGTTCAACAGACCTCAGCGAGGCTGCGGGTGATATAGGTGCGACCGGCGGCATTTTAATCGGCCTCGGCGCGCTTCTTATCGCGGCTGTTTTAATGCTCATAAACTTCCTGCGCTGGCGCAGAACGAAGATAATAATCGATGAGGACGAGCTCATCATCGACAGGGACTTCAAGATCAATAAGAAGGTCACCACCATAAGGCTTTCGAGCATTGCGACGGTAAACCTTCAGCAGGGAATCCCTGACCATATCTTCAATACCTACAGGGTCCAGCTCGACATAAACTCGAGCGTCACTGCAGAGGATACTGACTTCAATCTCATCTTCGACAAGGAGACAGCTGAAAAGGTAAAGGCAATTCTTGTAGGTGACATAAGGCTCAAAGGTCAGTATGAACATGGCGAGACAATAGAAGAGGTGCCTGCTGAGGAGATGCCGGCAGTGCCGACAAAGCAGAAGGAACTCATCTATCAGTTCACTGACGGTCAGGTTTTAAGACACTGTCTTCTCAGTGTTTCCCTCACTGTCATACTCATTCTCATCGGCACAGTAATTCCCGCTGTTTTTGCTTTCAGGGATGCTGCATCAGCCGCCCTGGGTATTTTCCCGGCACTCGTAATCATCGTGCCGCTCTTCTGGTCCCAGATATCCCCGCTTATAAATTATTATGGTTTTAAAATAGAGCGCGACGAGGAGCATGCAATTGTCTCCTACGGTCTCATAACCCGCAGGCAGTACAATCTGCCCCTCGACAAGACAAATGCAATTGTCCTTTATCAGCCGCTTATTGCCCGTATCTTCGGCTTTTACTACGGCGATATAGTCACCGTCGGAATGGGTGATCAGGAGAACAATGGAACACCGATATTCTGTCTGCTCCTGAAGAAGGACGAGATATTCGAGATAGTCCGCAGGCTTGACCCTTCAATGCAGGTGAACGGTTTCGGTGAATCCTCGCCGAAATCGGCTCTGATACCGATTATAATGAAGTATATGTTCATCACGCTGCCTGCAGCTGTCGCGTCATTTTTCTTCATACCGGCGAAGTTTTTCTGGGCGCCGGTTTTAGTACTCGCTTTCATGGCCTTTGCCGCTTACCTGTCCTACCGTACCAAGGCTTTGGCCGTGCTTGACGACAAGCTCGTCATCTCAAGCGGAGTCTTCAGAAAGAAGATAGCCATTATACCGAACAAGAAGGTGCAGACCGTAGAGAAGCGGAGCGGGCCCGTAAGCAGAAGGTTCGGTATCTCGCACGGAAAGGCGAGCGTTCTCGGACCCATGCGGTATCGCGAGACCTACATCGGTTATTTCAATGACAGACGTTTTGACGGCGTATTTGAAAAAATAGTATAGAATAATTGACAACCTCCTATCGTTGTGATATCATTGTGATATCAAAGCAATAGGAGGTTTTTGCTATGACTGAAAAAATCTATACAACTAAAAAGAACGGTATGCTCGTACTTGTACTATCAATACTTGCATACATCATCGCCATTCCTCTTGCAGGCATCGGTATGACTGTAGGCGGCGCAGGCACGATTATCGGCATCCTCGCCATTCTCTACCTCTGCTGCGGCTGGTTCCTCTGGCTCGGCCTTAAAGTGCTCAAGCCCCAGGAGGCACTCGTACTCACTCTTTTCGGTAAGTACAAGGGCACACTCAAGGATGACGGATTCTACTTCGTAAATCCTTTCTGCGTAGGCTTCAACCCCGCCGCTGCCACAAAGCTCAATCAGAGCGGTGACGTGGCATCTGACGGCGCTGATCTTATCACTGCAGTTACGACCGGCACAAATGCCGCTGCAGCTGCCGCACGCGCAAACGGCAAGAAGATTTCCCTTAAGATAATGACCCTCAACAACAGCCGCCAGAAGATCAACGACTGCCTCGGCAACCCCGTTGAAATCGGTATCGCGGTAATGTGGAAGGTAACAGACACCGCAAAGGCTGTCTTCAATGTTGATAACTATAAAGAGTATCTCTCACTTCAGTGCGACTCCGCCCTTCGAAACATCGTCCGTCTCTACCCGTACGATGTAGCTCCCGGCGTAGACACAACAGGTGACGGTATTGCCGACGAGGGTTCACTCAGAGGCTCGTCTGAAGTTGTCGCAAACAGAATCAAGGAAGAGATTCAGTCCAAGGTTGACGAGGCCGGTATCGAGATCATCGAGGCCCGCATCACATATCTTGCATACGCTCCCGAGATTGCAGCTGTCATGCTTCAGCGTCAGCAGGCTTCAGCCATCATTGACGCCCGCAAGATGATCGTTGACGGTGCCGTAGGCATGGTTGAAATGGCTCTCGACAGACTCGACAAAAACGGCACGGTCAATCTCGATGAGGAGAGAAAGGCAGCCATGGTTTCCAACCTTCTTGTCGTACTCTGCGGCAACAAGGACGCACAGCCCATTGTAAACTCAGGCAGCCTTTACTAATAAAGGAGTATAAAAATGGCAGACGAAAAAAAGCAGGTCCCTCTGCGCCTGTCACCTAAACTCTATAACGCGCTTGCCGCTTGGGCAGAAGATGACTTCCGGTCCGTCAACGGACAGATAGAATATCTTCTGACCGAGTGTGTCAAGCAGCGCAAAAAAGACGGAAAGTACGTGGGGCTCGACATAGATGCCCCGCTTGAGGTGAAATTCGATGATTGAGATTAAAAACCTGACCAAGGTTTACGGTGATAAGAAAGCCGTTGATGACCTGTCCCTGACAATTGATGCCGGTGAAATCTACGCTTTCATCGGTCACAACGGAGCGGGCAAGACAACAACACTTAAGTCCATGACGGGTATCCTTCAGTTTGATGAGGGAGAGATTCTTTTTGACGGGAAATCAATAAAGGACGCCCCGCTTGAGTGCAAGAGAATGTTTGCATATATACCCGACAATCCGGATCTCTATGACTTCATGACCGGCATTCAGTATTTAAATTTCATCGCAGATATCTTTGAAGTCTCACAGTCTGACCGTCAGGAGAGAATCCACAAGTACGCAAGCGCGTTCGAGATTGAGAGCAATCTCGCCGAGCTTATATCATCATATTCTCACGGTATGAAGCAGAAACTTGCCGTAATATCCGCTCTCGTTCACAAACCGAAATATATGCTCATGGACGAGCCTTTGTCCAAC
>CAMYWC010000032.1:0-6570 GCA_947302545.1 uncultured Clostridia bacterium
AGGGAATGCGCAACACCCTCATCGCCGCAGAGGAAGAGGGCGTGGAGCGCGTCATCGACATTTCCTCGACCGCAGTTTATGGCATCCCCGACCACCACCCGCTTGTTGAGACGGACAAGCTCGACATAAACTTCGGCGAGTTCTCCGAGCTCCTGAGTGAGCAGGGCAAGACTATGGGTCTCGACATAAGAGCAATGCACGAAGATATCTTTAATTCAATGCACAGAATCTGAGGAGAAGACGATGCTTGAAATTCGTGATGTACTGGAAACCGTTCAGATGATTGAGAACGAGAACCTGGATATCCGTACGATAACCATGGGTATCTCACTTCTCGACTGCTGCGATTCCGACATAAACAAGGCCTGTGACAAGGTGTATGAGAAGATTGTCCGCAAGGCGGAGAACCTTGTATCCACAGGAGAAAAAATAGAAAAGAAATACGGTATACCCATCATCAACAAGAGGGTGTCCGTAACCCCGATTTCAATGGTTCTTGCGGCCTCGGGCGGAGATCCTCTGCTCTACGCAAAGACCTTGGAGAGAGCCGTAAACACAATAGGTGTAAACTTCCTCGGCGGATACTCCGCCCTCGTTCAGAAGGGATTCGGCCCGGGTGATGAGGCCCTGATCCGCAGTATTCCGGAAGCGCTCGATATAACGGACCATATATGCTCCAGTGTCAATATCGGTTCAACAAAGACAGGTATCAACATGGACGCTGTTGCGCTCATGGGTGAGATAGTAAAACAGTCTGCTGAAGTCACGGCATACAAAAACTGTATAGGACCCGCAAAACTTGTAGTATTCTGCAATGCACCCGAGGACAATCCTTTCATGGCCGGCGCTTTTCACGGAGCGGGCGAGCCGGATTGCGTCATAAACGTGGGTGTTTCGGGCCCCGGTGTTGTACGTGCGGCAATATCGAAGATTCCCGACGCAAACATAACCGAGATTGCGGAGATGGTAAAGCGCACGGCTTTCAAAATAACGAGGGTAGGTCAGCTTGTCGCCAATGAGGCGGCTGAGCGCCTCGACGTGCCGTTCGGCATCGTCGACCTCTCATTGGCCCCGACTCCGGCCGTCGGCGACTCCGTCGCCCAGGTGCTCGAGGAGATGGGCCTCGAGCAGTGCGGCTGCGCCGGCACGACGGCCTGCCTCGCACTTTTAAACGATGCCGTCAAGAAAGGCGGCGTCATGGCTTCAAGCTCTGTAGGCGGTCTCTCAGGCGCCTTCATACCGGTATCTGAAGATGCCGGCATGATAGCGGCTGCAAAGACAGGCTGCCTCAAGATTGAAAAGCTTGAAGCTATGACAGCGGTGTGCTCTGTGGGTCTTGACATGATAGTCATCCCCGGTGACACCACACCCGCTGTCATATCCGCGATAATCGCGGATGAGGCCGCAATAGGCATGGTCAACTCAAAGACCACCGCAGTAAGGGTAATCCCGGCAATCGGAAAGAATGTCGGCGACGAACTTGAATTCGGAGGACTTTTAGGTTCCGGCCCCGTCATGTCGGTTAACACCTCTTCTCCCGAAAAGTTCATCTCACGCGGCGGAAGAATTCCCGCACCGTTGCAGAGCCTGAAGAATTAGTGTATAATCACCATTGATATCAGCAAAGGAGTTTTAACCATGGAAATTAAAAAAGATATGCTTATAGGCGAAATCCTTGACGCACAGCCCGATGTAGCACCTTACCTTTTTGAAATGGGCATGCATTGCCTCGGTTGTCCCGCATCACGCGGTGAGACACTTGAGGAAGCCTGCATGGTTCACGGTGTTGACGTAAACGATCTTCTCAGCAAGATAAACGCATAATCAAAAAGGAAAGGGTGAAGACGTAAAACGCCTTCACCCTTTATGGTGTAACAATGAAACTTGATATGAGACTCCGCATGGTTGCAGGCCTCATAAGGCCCGGTATACCCCTGGCGGATATCGGAACGGATCACGCGTACCTTCCGGTTTTCCTTGTTGAAAACGATATTATTCCATGTGCGGTCGCGAGCGATGTAAAAGTCGGCCCCCTGGAGAACGCGAAGAAAACAATTGGAAAAAGCGGACTGTCTGACAAGATAACACCGGTTCTCTCAGACGGTCTTAAAGATATATCTCACGATTTCACGGATTTCTGTATCGCCGGCATGGGCGGTGAGCTCATCGCAGGCATACTGGAGGCCTCGCCCTGGGTCAAGGTGCCCGGAAACCACTTTGTTTTCCAGCCCCAGACACATGCCGAGGACCTGAGGAAGTTCCTCTATGAGAACGGCTATGAAATCCTTCGGGAAGATGTGGTGAAGGACAGACTTCGCTACTATCTCGCAATGGAAGTGACATATACGGGAAATGTCACAGAGCACAGCGAACTTGACTGCTTTATAGGCAGACTTCCCGAAAGCACAAGCATGCATAAGGCAAAATACATGCAGCAGATCGCTTCCCGTCTCAGCACCAGGTACAAGGCGACGAGAAGGGACGAGCTGAAAAAACTTATGGATGAAATTCTGGAGGCGGCAAAATGATTACTGCGGGACAGATTTATGATTTCATTGACCAGATAGCACCCTTTGACACACAGTCCGAGTTTGACAACGCAGGACTCCTCGTAGGCGACAGAAGCCGCGAGGTCACAAAGGTACTTTTCTGCCTGGACGTCACCGAGAAGGCGATTGCCGAGGCGGTTGATTTCGGCGCGGAACTCATAATAAGCCATCACCCCGTAATCTTTGATTCGCTCATGTTCGTGCCGACAAAATCAATTGTGGCAAAGGCGATAAGAAAGAAACTCACCGTAATCTGCGCGCACACAAACTGGGACAGCGCAGAGGGCGGCGTCTCCAATATACTTGCCGTACTGCTCGGACTTGAAAATATCAGGAGACTCGCTGAAACGGGCGAGGAGGCCATGGTATATGTCGGCGACCTGCCGACTGACATGACTGCGAGAGACCTCGCAGAGCTCGCCTCAGAGACCCTGGGCACGGTTGTCTCCGTGTCCCTGCCCGACAAGGAGCTCTGCACTGTCGCTGTCTGCGGCGGAGCGGGCGGAAGCTTCTGGCCGAGCCTCATAGGACATAATGTTGACGCCCTCCTCACCGGAGAGGTCAAGCACCACGACTTTGTCGACGCGAAACTCGAGGACATAAGCCTTCTCGCTGCCGGCCACTATGAGACCGAGACCATCAGCATGCCCGTTCTCATGAACTTCATTCTTCAGGAATTCCCCACACTCGAGTGCAGATATATTGAAGAACCGACTGTGGAGTATATAGGTTAATTTAAACAGATTAAAAGAAAAGAGGTGAGAAAACCGTGTCCCTTGACGGAATCTTTTTAAACTGTATAAGAGCGGAACTTGAAAACGCGATAATCGATGCCAGAGTGGACAAGGTTTTCGAACCCTCAAAAGAGGAGCTCATAATCACACTCCGGACACGCGGGCAGGGCACAAAGAAACTTCTTCTCTGTGCCAGGGCAAATTCCCCGCGTGTTTCTTTTACTGAGCACGCCTATGAGAATCCCGCCTCGCCGCCCATGCTCTGCATGCTGCTGAGGAAGCGGCTCGGCGGCGCTGCCGTCACCGGCGTGCGCCAGGAGGGCTGCGACCGTATTCTCTATCTTGACTTTCTCGCAACAAACGAGATGGGCGAGAAGGAAAAACTGACTCTCGTCTGCGAGATAATGGCGCAGTACAGCAATGTCATCTTAATTGACGGCGAACAGAATATAATTGATGCCTTAAAGCGTGTCGATTATACAAAGTCCAGCAAGAGGCTCATCCTGCCGAATGTGAAGTATGAACTTCCCCCAAAGCAGGACAAGTTCAATGTGTTCGAGGCGGATGAGAAGGACATAAAGGCGCAGCTTCTCGCCCGCGGCGCTGACGACAAGGCCTATATGTCCACCATCATGGGCCTCTCACCGGTTGTAGCGAGGGAACTTGCACAGACCAATGTCGACAAGGCGATAGAGACACTCAGAAAATATGAAAACGGCAGTGACGGTTTCTGTCTCTTAAGAGATGAGGACGACAAGCCGTTTGATTTCTCATACATGCCGATTACCCAATACGGCAATGCTGCCAAAACAGAAGAGTACGACAGTGCGTCCGCACTCCTTGATGACTACTACGAAATCCGTGAGTCAAGGGAGCGTCTCGCGCACCGCACCTATGATCTGCGTAAGGTCCTGCAGAATGCGAAAGAGCGTATTGTCAGGAAACTCGACATTCAGAAAACAGAGCTCGACGCCTGCGCTGACCGCGAGACGCTGCGCATCTCCGCGGAGCTCATCAATGCAAACCTTTACCGGCTCGAGAAGGGTGCTTCCCACTATGACCTCGAGAACTACTACGACAACAACAATATAATCCGCATAAAGGCCGACCCGGCCCTCTCGCCGGCCCAGAACTCCCAGAAGTATTTCAAGGACTACAAGAAGACCTATACCGCTGAGAAGAAACTGACCGAGCAGATAAAGCAGGGAATGGAGGACTTGGAGTATATTGACTCTGTCCTCGACACTCTCTCAAGGGCAGAAGGTGAGAAGGACATAGCCCAGATAAGGCAGGAACTCATCGACCAGGGCCTTATTAAAAATAAGTTTGCCGCAAAGGGCAAAATCTCAAAGAAGGCTCAGAATCAGAAGACACCCCAGGGCCTGCCTCCGATTGAATATGAAACCACGGACGGTTTCAGGGTACTTGTCGGCAGGAACAACCTGCAGAATGACAAACTCTCGATGAAGCAGGCAAACAAGCTCGACATGTGGCTCCACACAAAGAACATACCGGGCTCACACGTTATAATCGAGAACAAAAACGGAGAGATCTCCGACAGGGCAATAGAGGAGGCCGCCGTAATAGCCGCCTTCCACATCACCGCAGGCGATTCCGCCGCAAAGCAGATACCCGTTGACTACACATTGGTCAAGAACCTGAAGAAGCCCGCAGGCGCCAAACCCGGCAAGGTAATCTTCCACGAAAACTGGACCATCTACGTCACTCCCGACGAAGACCTTGTCACCCGCCTGAAAAAGAAATAATAATCACAAAAAAGGTTTGCATTTTAACCTCTCTTGTGTTATATTATTCGAGCGGCAAAAACCGCTTGTGCGCTGGTAGCTCAGCTGGATAGAGTGTTTGGCTACGAACCAAAAGGTCGGGGGTTCGAGTCCCTTCCAGCGCGCCACAGGAGTCCCATACGGGGCTCCTTTTTATTTGCATAATTATATTTTGCACAACTTAATTTTTATGGTATAATACATCGGTAAGTTATAAACCGTACAAAGGAAATGGTGATTACATGGCAATTGATACTACGGGAAACAAGAAACTCGGCTTCGGTCTTATGAGACTTCCGAAGGTGGGTCCCATTATCAATGTGGAGAAAACGAAAGAAATGGTAGACCTCTTCATGGAGGCCGGCTTTACTTATTTTGACACGGCATTTGTCTATCCGGGTTCGGAGACGGCCATCAGAAAGGCTCTGGTTGAGCGCTATCCGCGTGAGTCCTATACGCTTGCCACAAAGCTCAATACTCTTGTGGCGCCTACTGAGAAACTCGCGAAGAGAGAGTTTGAGACCAGCCTTGAGCGCACGGGTGCGGGATATTTTGACTACTATCTTCTGCACGCGCTCTCAAAGAAGAACGCAGATAAGTACGAGAACTTCAATCTCTGGGATTTCGTAAATGAGAAGAAGGAGCAGGGCCTTATCAAGCATGTGGGATTTTCATTCCACGACACTCCCGACCTTCTTGAAGAGCTTCTTACGGCTCATCCCGAGGTTGACTTTGTACAGCTTCAGATCAACTATGCAGACTGGGAGAACCCGAAGGTATGCTCGAGAGCAAACTACGAGGTTGCCAGGAAGCACAATGTTCCGATTGTTGTCATGGAACCCGTAAAGGGCGGCACGCTCGCCAACCCTCCGAAGAAGGTAAAGGAACTCTTCGACGAGGCCAATCCGGGCGCTTCATACGCCTCCTGGGCAATCCGCTATGTCGCATCTCTTGACGGTATCCTGTCAGTACTCTCAGGCATGTCAACCGTTGAGCAGATGAAGGATAATCTCTCATTCATGAAGGACTTCAAGCCCCTGACTGAAGATGAGCAGAGGATTATAAAAGTGGCTCGTCAGATTATTGAGAATGACGATGCAATTCCCTGCACAGCCTGCTGCTACTGCGTAGAGGGCTGCCCGCAGCAGATCAACATTCCGGAAATCTTTGCCGCCATGAACGCAAATGACGCCGAAGCGTACAAGAAGGCTACGGCAGAAGGCGGCAAAGCCTCAGACTGTATCGGCTGCGGCCAGTGCGAAAATGCCTGCCCTCAGCAGCTTCCCATTATTGAGAATCTCAAAAAGGCTGCGGCTAAGTTTGAATAAGCCGCCAAAGAGGTGTGATTTATGGGTATTTTAAACTGGTTAAGCAAAGCTATGGGTGAACCGGATGAGAACGGTACCTTCCGCGATGAGGACGGCAACGTACAGCATCTGTTTGATGAGCCCATGTTCGATGAAGAGGCGGATTGGGTGGATGAACTCAATATCCTCGATATGC
>CAMYWC010000033.1:0-6556 GCA_947302545.1 uncultured Clostridia bacterium
CGTGGAAGTCCATGTTCTCAGCCACGCTCTCCTTGATTCTGAAGTAGTTGAGGAAGTGGCTTGAGCGCGTGTTGTTCCTGACGAGGTCGAGCGTGCCGCCGAAGACGCAGGAGGCCGTGCCGCCGTACCTGATTGTGAGTCCTCCGGCAACCGCGATTTTTGCGTTGTGCGGATAGTCTGAGGTCTCCTCCAGGCGCTGCTTGTAACTTGCGGAATTTTTCTCGATTATGTCTATCTCCTCGTGAAGTCCGCGCACCTTTTTCTCAGGAGCATTAACGAGTTCCTTTAAGGCCTCTTCACGCCTTAAAAGTCTCTCCTCTTCGAGCTGTTTGTCAGCCGCCTTATCGTAGTAGACAAGGGAAATATCGGTGTAATCCGAGAGGGTTTCAACAAGATTTCTGATGTAGTTTTCATCCCTGTTTACAAAGGAGTTTCTGTCAGATGTATCGCCCATGACGGACATGAAATCATCGAGAATCTGAGGGTCTTTCTTTATGTCTTCAAAGGTGTATCTCTTTGCGAAAAGTCCGCGTGACGCACCTACCCTGACGGAGTAGCGGACACCCTTCTCGCAGCCCTTTAAAATCGTCTCCGCTTCGATGAGTTTTCCGTCCTCGTCTTTCAGCGGAATCATCGTCTGGACAGGGTGCTTGTATGTGTAGGAATCGAGGTCCGTATTGAGCTCGTATCCGAGCTTTTTAAAGAGGTTGTGAGCGGCAACTCCGCCCTCCTGTTCCTCGCCGTCAATGCGGAGGGGAATGAGCGGATCGACTATGACACAGAAGGCTCCGTGTGCCTTCATCTCAGTCATCAGAAAATCGGAAAATGACTTCTGAAGATTTTCATCTTTATAGTCGCAGACGGCGCCGCAGGGTATGTACCAGAGTTTGCCGGCAAGCGGAAGTTTACGCTCCAAAACGAGGGCTGTAAGCACGCGTTCGTCGCCGCAGAAACCCGCGTAGAAATAAGGTTTCCAGGCCTGCTTTACCCGCGGCCAGGCGCTCGTCTGCTGATACTCTCCCTTATGGTCTTCGACAAAACTGTCGAAGGCCTCAAAGTCCGTCTCCTCACGGAAGGTGAAACCGAGTCCTTCGCGGACGGTCTCTATCTCCGAGTAGTGTACTTTTTCGCCTCTGACTTTCTGGGCGACCTCATGTCCCTTGCCGCAGAGGAGAAGTATATCTCCCTCCTGCAGCATGTCCATGGCATGGAGGACAGCCTCACGTCTGTCGATGATTATTTCATACTTTGCATCCGGGTTTTCATCGGTCAGGAAACCGGCTATCTCACCGCAGATTTTTTCGGGGTCCTCAAAGCCGGGATCGTCCGTTGTGATTATTGAATAGTCACAGAGTTTCGCAGCGGTGCGGCCCAGTTCCTCACGGCGCAGCTGAGCCCTGTCTCCGACTGAGCCGAATAGGGCGATGATGCGCTTGAAATTATAGTCTTTTATGGTCTCCACAAGGCTCTTTAAAGAGATGCCGTTGTGGGCATAATCTATGATAATTCCGTAGTCCTTCGACATGTATGCGACCTGGGCGCGGCCCGGCGCGCTGACCTTCTCAAGAGCCGCTCCTGCGGCCTTCAGGTCAACACCCAGAAGGTCAGATACGGAGAGCGCCGCCAGTGCATTCTGCACGGAGAATCTGCCCGGCAGACTTACGCGGAAACGACCCTCGTTTTCGCCGCGGCGAATGAGGTCAAACTCAACTCCGAGATACTTCTCCTCCCTGACGGGAGAGAGGTTTTCTCCGCAGAAATCAGCGCTTTTGTCAAAGCCATAAAGTACCTTGTTTCCGGAAGCGGGGCTTATCATGTCAGCGGTGTTTTCATCGTCCGCGCAGCCCACTGCGGTGCTGCACATTTCGAAGAACTTTTTCTTGAATGAATAGTACTCCTCATACGACTCATGCTCTGCTCCGCCTATGTGGTCGGGAGAGATGTTTGTGAAGACTCCGCAGAAGAATTTCATGCCGTCCACACGGTGCTGTTTCACGCCGAGTGAAGAGACCTCCATGGCGCAGACCTCAACACCGTCATCCGCCATGCGGCGGAGGATTTTCTGAGTCTCGTAGGACTCGGGAGTGGTGTTGACGGTGGACGCCGTCCTGTCTCCCCACGAGGCACCTGTCGTGCCTATGAGACCGGCCTTTACTCCGCAGGATTCGAGGAGTGTCTTTATGATAAAAGTCGTTGTCGTTTTTCCCTTTGTTCCGGTGATTCCGACGACTTTGACATCCCTTGAGGGATGGCCGAAAAAGTTGTCGGAAATAAGGGCGAGCGCGGCCCTTGTGTCGGACACGAGGAGAACCGTCGTATCCTCCGGCAGTTCTATGCGTTTTTGCACGACAAAAACGCGGCATCCGCCTTCATACGCCTTCTCCGCGAAGTCGTGTCCGTCAGCCGCCGCGCCGCAAAGGCAGACGAAAACAGTGCCTTCGTTTGCCTTCCTCGAGTCATATACGATGTCCTTTATGTCAATGCCTTTTACATCGCCGTTTATGAGCTCATATTCAACGTTTTCAAATAACTGTTTCAGTTTCATACAAAAAATTATAGATTCCGCGCCGACTTATGTCAAGGCAACTCCCACTTGCATTTACATATGGTAAAATATATAATAAATTGATAAACTATGTTATTAAATTAACTAACTATATATATGGAGGCAATACAAGATGAAAGACCTTGCAACGAAGTACAACCCCTCCGATGTTGAGGACCGCATATATGCGTCCTGGCTCGAAGGCAAATACTTTCATGCAAATCTTGACGAGAACAAGACCCCTTACACTATCGTGATTCCGCCGCCGAACATCACCGGCCAGCTTCACATGGGTCACGCCCTCGACAACACACTGCAGGACATCCTCATCCGCTATCACAGGATGAAGGGTTTTGATACCTTATGGCTCCCCGGCACGGACCACGCGTCCATCGCCACGGAAGCAAAGATAGTTGAGGCCCTGAAGGCTGAGGGCATCACAAAACAGGACCTCGGCCGCGAGGCCTTCCTCGAGCGCGCCTGGGACTGGAAGAAACAGTACGGCGGCCGCATAGTCGAGCAGCTTAAGAAACTCGGCTCATCATGCGACTGGGACCGTGAGCGCTTCACACTCGACGAGGGCTGCTCAAAGGCAGTCGTCGAAGTCTTCAACCGCCTCTATGAAAAGGACCTCATCTACCGCGGCGAGCGCATCATCAACTGGTGCCCTCACTGCCTGACATCCATCTCGGACGCCGAGGTCGAGTACGAGGAAAAAGACGGTTCCTTCTGGCACCTCCGCTATCCCCTCGCAGACGGATCGGGCGATGTAAAACTCGCCACAACCCGTCCGGAGACAATGTTCGGCGATACGGCCGTAGCCGTTCACCCGGACGATGAGCGTTACAAGCATCTCATAGGCAAGACCGTAATCCTGCCGATAATGAATAAAGAGATTCCGATAGTCGCCGACGAATATGTCGAGCCCGAATTCGGAACGGGTGTTGTTAAAATCACACCCGCACACGACCCCAACGACTTTGAGGTCGGACTTCGTCATGACCTGCCGATAGTAAATGTCATGACCGACGACGGATTCATGAACGACCTGGTACCGGAGCAGTACCGCGGTATGGAAATTTACGAATGCCGCAAGGCCCTCGTAAAGCAGCTTGAGGAGGAAGGCTACCTCATCAAGGTTGAGCCGATGAAGCACAATGTCGGCACCTGCTACCGCTGCGGCACAGTTGTTGAGCCCCGCGTTTCAAAGCAGTGGTTCGTACGTATGGAGCCCCTTGCAAAACCCGCCATCGACTGCGTAAAGAGCGGCAAGACAAAGTTCGTTCCCGACCGCTTCGATAAAATCTATTTCCACTGGATGGAAAACATCAAGGACTGGTGTATTTCCCGTCAGCTCTGGTGGGGCCACAGAATTCCCGCCTGGTACTGCGACGACTGCGGAGAGATCACAGTCTCCAGGGGGACGCCGACCAAGTGCGCACACTGCGGCAGCGAGCACATCCATCAGGATCCCGACACGCTCGACACCTGGTTCTCATCTGCCCTCTGGCCGTTCTCGACACTCGGCTGGCCGGATGAGACTCCCGAACTTAAACACTACTTCCCGACAGACACACTTGTCACGGGCTACGATATCATCTTCTTCTGGGTTGCCCGCATGATCTTCTCCTCCTGTGAGCAGATGCATGCCGAGCCGTTTAAGACCGTACTGATCCACGGACTCGTACGCGACGCCCAGGGACGTAAGATGAGCAAGTCGCTCGGCAACGGCATCGACCCGCTCGAGATAGTCGAGCAGTACGGCGCCGATGCCCTGCGTTTCACCCTCGCGACCGGCAACGCCCCCGGAAACGACATGCGTTTCTCGACCGAAAAGGTCGAGGCGTCGCGCAACTTCGCGAACAAGATCTGGAACGCGGCCCGCTTCATCCTCATGAACATAGACGACTCCGAGCCCGCTCCGCATGTTCCGGACGAACTCGCAATCGAGGACAAGTGGATTATTTCCAAACTGAACACCCTCGCGAAAGAGGTCTCAAACAATATCGACAACTATGAGCTCGGCATTGCCGTACAGAAGCTCTATGACTTTATCTGGGACTGCTTCTGCGACTGGTACATAGAGATAGCGAAGATCAGACTCCAGCAGGGAGACGAAGGAGCGAAGAACGCGAGAGCCGTACTCGTATACGTACTCTCAAATGCGCTGAAACTCCTCCACCCCTTCATGCCGTTCATAACCGAGGAGATCTGGCTCACTCTTCCCCACGAGGGCGAAAGCATTATGATCTCCGATTATCCCGAGTATGACGAGTCACTTGACTTCGCACGTGACGAGCAGGAATTCGAGCGCATCATGACAGCCGTCAAGGCCATCAGAAACAGACGCGCGGAGATGAACGTTCCGCCCTCAAAGAAGGCCGAGGTCTTCATTGACACCGCCTTTGAGAGCACTTTCATGCTCGGCACGGAATATATGAAGCGTCTCGCTTACGCTTCAGCCGTAACGGTCTGTGCCGACGTCGAGATTGAAGGCGCCGTACAGATAATCACCGAGGACGCGAAGATCTTCATCCCGATGAACGAACTCGTTGACCTCGATGCCGAGAAGGCAAGACTTGAAAAGGAACTTGCCGCGGCCGAGAAGGATCTCGGATTCTTCGCAAAGAAACTCGACAACCCGGGCTTCATGTCAAAGGCTCCGGAGGCTGAGATAGAAAAGACGAAAGCCTCCGCCGCGAAGCTCGAAGAAAAAATTAAAATGATTAAGGAGAGCCTTGAGAAGCTCGCATAAGCTCTAAGGAGTGTGAGATATATGCAACTCGACAAACGTGAGCGTGTCATCATCGTCGGCTGCGGCCGTCTCGGTGCACGTCTTGCGACAATGCTGTCAGACAAAGGTTATCAGGTCGTCATCATTGACAATGATGACGCGGCCTTCCGCAAACTGCCGGAGTCCTTCGGCGGTTTCCAGGTCAAGGCCGACGGTATCGACCTTGACACCTTGAAGTACGTCGATATCGACGAGGCCTCAGTCCTCGTGGCCTGCACGGGCAACGACAATATGAACAGCCTCATAGCACAGATAGCAAGCCGTATCTACGGCGTGCCGAATGTCTATGTCCGCTTTGAGGACACCGAGAAGGAGCTCCTCATAAAGGGCTTCAACATCCAGGGCATCTACCCCTTCAAACTTACGATGGGCTTCTTTGAAGAATCGCTCTTCGGTGATGACGAGGAGGATGAAGAATGAGAATTGTTGTAGCCGGCGGCCGCACACAGGCCGACTTCCTTATCGGAACACTTGTAAAGAAAAAGCATAAGATCATCGTAATAAACGAGGACCTTCAGTACTGCGACTACCTCGCATCGACACACAAAATACCGGTGGTACACGGCGACCCCTCGAAGTACTTTGTTCTCGAGGAAGCGGGAATTAAAGACTACGATGTAGTAATCGCCCTCACACACCGTGATGCGGACAACCTCGCAATCTGCCAGTATGCGAAGCGCTGCTTCGGCGTAAAGAAGGTCATCTGCACGGTGGCCAACCCGAAGAACGCCGAGCTCTTCAAGGAACTCGGAGTAAACACCGTAATATCCTCGACCCACATGGTCGCACAGTACATCGCACAGGCAACGACTGTCGAGAACCTCATAAAGACCATGTCGATTGAGGACGAGAAGGTAATCATCTCCGAACTTCTTGTCGAACCCAACTACGCATGTGTGGGCAAGACCCTTATGAATATCACCCTTCCTCCGAACACCATCATCGGCTGTATTATCCGCAAATCCTCGGATATGATAGTCCCGAACGGTAATACGGAGATAAAATCAGGCGACAAGCTGCTTGTCATAGCCTCCCCCGAGACACAGGAGAAGGTTATAGCGGCCATCGCCAAGCAGTAGGAGGGTTCGTATGAGCAAGACACAGCTTCGCCGATACGTGAAGAACATCGGTATAGTTTTAATCGTTTACCTCTTCACAACCTTCCTCGCGTTCGTCCTTGACCTGCGCGAAATCCATTCCGAGAACCTGCTGACACT
>CAMYWC010000034.1:0-6555 GCA_947302545.1 uncultured Clostridia bacterium
CGGTACCGGTTATCTCGATTTCAGTTCCGTTTATACGGAAACAATCTCCCGCTTTGAGGTCTTTATAATCAAGACCGGCGGTCGTTATGTTGGGCATAAAGCGCGTGACGCAGAGGCCTCTGTTTTCACTTATGTATTCCTCATACGCCGCGTCATCGCAGAGGCAGAGCTGGCGATCTCCGCCGGAGGCTTTCGCATCATCTTCAATACCGAAGTCTTCGATGAGTGTCAGGCTGCATCGCTCCTCTTTGCCCTGCTTTGTTTTTATTCTGAACTTAACTGTTTTCAAAATAATCAGCCCTTGTACTCGGTTCTGTAGCCGTGGTTTCTACGAGACTTATTATACTTAAAAATTCATAAAAAGAAAACACACACTTTGATGAGAAAAGTGTGCGTTTTTCATGTGGAGCGGATTACGGGGCTCGAACCCGCTACCTCCACCTTGGCAAGGTGGCGCTCTACCAGATGAGCTAAATCCGCGTTTGATGTGGGTATATGATAACGCAACAGTGCTTTTGGTGTCAAGATAAAAATATTATTGACAAAAGAACACGGGCGTTGTATTATAACTGAGCAATAAAGAAGGACGCTCTGTTCTCACCTGTGTCTTAAGGTTCACGGGTCAATACGGAAAAAGTATTGAGCAGACAGAGTATTTCTGTCCGCTTTTTTTATTCTATTTCGGGGGTGTGTAAGTATAGCACAGGCAAAGACTAAAGAAGTCCTGATTAACGAGGATATCAAAGCAAAGGAAGTAAGAGTTGTAACCGATGACGGCGAGCAGCTCGGTATCATGTCCGCAAAAGATGCTCTGCACATTGCGACTGAGAAAGATCTGGACCTCGTTTTGATCGCGCCGCAGGCGAATCCGCCTGTCTGCAAGATCATGGACTACGGCAAGTATCGTTTCGAGCAGCAGAAACGCGAAAAGGAAGCCAAGAAAAATCAGAAGGTTATCGAGGTTAAGGAGACAAGGCTCTCACTTAAAATCGATACGCATGACTTTGAGACAAAGGTCAATCAGACTGTCAAGTTCTTAAAGGCCGGACACAAAGTCAAGGTTTCCATTCGTTTCCGCGGAAGAGAGATGGCTCATCCCGAGAACGGACTTGTCACCATGGAGAAATTTGCCGAAGCCTGTTCCGAGTACTGCACGGTCGAGAAGGCCGCGAAACTCGAGGGCAGACAGATGCTCATGTTCCTTGCACCGCTCAAAACCAAGTAAATTATTCTAAGGAGGACATATATCATGCCGAAAATTAAGACACATTCAGGCGCTAAGAAAAGAATCAAAGTTTCCAAGAACGGTAAGCCGAAGCTTAACCACGCTTACAAGTCACATATCCTGACAAAGAAGAGCACAAAGCGCAAGAGAAATCTTCGCAAGTCCTTTGTTGCTGACAAGACAAATCAGGCAAAGATCAAGAAGCTCGTACCCTACAAGTATTAATTATCGGAGGATTGTGAATTATGGCTAGAATTAAAGGCGCTATGATGACAAGAAAGCGCAGAAATAAAACACTCAAGATGGCTAAGGGCTACTATGGCTCAAAGCATGCTCTTTTCAAGACAGCCAAAGAAGCCGTAATGAAGAGCGGTAACTACGCTTACATCGGCAGAAAGCAGAAGAAGAGAGATTTCCGCAGACTCTGGATCACCAGAATCTCAGCAGGCTGCAAGATGAACGGTATGAACTACTCAACCTTCATCAACGGACTTAAGAAGGCAGAGATCGACCTCAACAGAAAGATGCTCTCTGAGATCGCCATCTCCGACCCCGCCGCATTTACGGCTCTTTGCGATCAGGCAAAAGCTGCCCTCGCAAAATAATCCGAAAAAAACACGCCCGTACGCACATGCGTACGCGGGCGTGTCTTTTGCTTTATTGAGGCTTTTATGGAACGTATCACAAGCGTAAACAACCCGAAAATAAAGGCATATACATCGCTCGTCTCCTCTGCGAAAAACAGAAGGGACAGTGGTCTTTTTGTCCTTGAGGGGCTGCGTCTGTGCAGCGATGTTCTGCGCAGCGGACGTACCGTAAAAGAGGTATATTTCACAAGTGAGATATATGAAAGCAATAAGGCTGAAATAGATGAGATTGTCGCGGTTTCGGAGCAGTGCTTCGAAATTTCGGACAATGTCGCGGAGAAGATGTCCGACACGAAAACGGCACAGGGCATCTTTGCTGTCGTGGCCTCAGAAAACAAGGGCTGCGACATTGACCCCTCGGGCAAGTATGTCTTGCTTGAGAACATTCAGGACCCGGCAAATCTGGGCGCCATAAGCAGAACGGCAGAGGCGTTTGGAATTGACGGAATAGTTGTCTCCGGCGGATGTGATGTCTGCAGTCCGAAGGCATTGCGAGCATCCATGGGCGCCCTGCTCAGGATACCCGTAATCGAGACTGATAATGTTACGAAGACAATTGAGAGTGCGAAGAATGCGGGAATGAAGACATATGCCTCGACACCGAAAAGTGATGCTGCGAGTCTTACCGAAGTCGATTTCGGGGGCGGCGTAATAGTGGTTGTCGGAAATGAGGCCAACGGTGTCACCGCGGGCACTATGGAATGTTGTGAGAAATGTATAACGATTAAAATGACAGGCAGAGCGGAGTCACTTAATGCGGCAGCTGCAGCTTCCGTAATTATGTGGGAAATGGTGAAGCCTTCAGATGAGAGACGTTAATTACTTTCTTTGGTTACAAAAGGCGCTCGGTCCCGGCGCCCGCAATACGAGGGACATTTTTGAAGTTTATTCTTCTCCTGAGGAGATTTACCGCGCGACGGATACTGAGCGCAGGGTCTCCGGAGTGTTCACTCCGGCGCAGATTAATCACATGTCTGCGACGGATATTGAAAAGACATATGATATAATCAGGGACTGCGGTGCATTGGGCATCGACATCCTGACTTTTCGGGATGACGACTACCCGCAGCTTCTTTTGCAGACCGCGGATTTTCCGGTTGTGCTCTATGTCAAAGGGGATATCTCGGTTGTGAACCGGAAAATCCCGCTCGCGATTGTAGGAACTCGCGAGCCTGCTCCGCGCAGCCCGGCTGCAGCTTCCAAGCTGAGCAGGGCGGTCTCCGAATGCGGATTTACAGTCATCTCGGGCGGTGCCCTCGGCGTAGATGCCGCGGCGCATACCGGAGCACTTCTGGCCGGGGAACCTACGGTTGCCGTGCTCGGCTGCGGCCACGGCAGCAAGTATCTCAAAGAGAACAAGCCTTTGAGGGATGTCATTACGACATGCGGCGCCACGGTGACGGAGTATCCGCCTCTGACAGATTCGAACAAGGGGTATTTCCCTGTGAGAAACAGGATTATTTCCGGAATGTCGGTGGGAACCGTCGTCATTGAGGCGAAGGACAAAAGCGGCTCGCTGATTACTGCCCGCCATGCGACCGAGCAGAGCAGGGATCTCTTTGCAATGCCCGCACTGGAACTCGGGTCATCGTCTATAGGATGTGACAGACTGATAGAGGACGGGGCAAAAGCAGTTTACTGTCCCTTCGATGTCGTTGAACAGTACCTCGGCAAATACCCCGAGAAAATCACCATAAACGAATCCGTAGATCTTTTTGAAGATCTCACCTGTCCGGGAAACGGAACGGTGCTTGAGGATTCGGCGGAGAGGAAAGAAGAAACAAAGACAGACCCGAAAAAAGGGAAATTACGGATCCGCTCACAGATGAGGCAATACGTGTATATGCGGCATTTGCGAGAGACCCGCTGAGTATAAAGCAATTGGCGGAAAGCGTCATTATGCCGACGAGTTCGCTGCTCGGCGCGCTCACCGAACTGGAACTGTACGGTTATATTGAACTTCTGCCCGACACAAAATATTCAATAAAATAGGAAGGTTTCTTATGTCAAAGCTTATCATTGTTGAGTCACCCACAAAGACAAAAACCATCAAGGAATACCTCGGTAAGGATTACACCGTGGTAGCCTCCATGGGTCACGTCCGTGACCTTCCGGCGGCCAAGCTCAATGTAGATGTAAAGAACAACTTTGAGCCCAAGTATGCCATTATAAAGGGAAAGGAGAACCTGGTCCGCGACCTTCAGAAGGAAGTTGCCAAGGCTGACGAGGTATATCTCGCAACCGACCCGGACCGCGAGGGTGAAGCCATCTCCTGGCACCTTGCGACTCTCCTCGGCCTCGATATGAACAAGGCCAACAGGGTCACATTCAACGAGATTACGAAGACCGGTATCATGTCCGGTATAAAGAATCCGCACAAGATTGATATGGATCTCGTAAACGCGCAGCAGGCGCGCCGTATTCTCGACCGTCTCGTCGGTTACAGACTCTCTCCGTTCGTATCGCAGAAAATCCGCCGCGGTCTCTCCGCCGGACGCGTACAGTCAGTCGCTGTCCGCCTTATTGTCGATCGCGAGGAGGAGATTCGCGCCTTCGTACCGGAGGAGTACTGGACACTCGACGCGAAACTCATTCCCCATGGCACACGTAAGGCTTTTTCCGCCGTTTTCACGGGTGACGAAACCGGCAAGGTAAAGATTACGACAAAGGAACAGTCAGATAAATACCTGAAGAGACTTGAAGGCGCAAACTATATCGTTGACAGCGTAAAGAAGGGTACAAGGAAGAAGCAGCCCGCTCCTCCGTTCATCACTTCCACACTCCAGCAGGAGGCTTCACGCCGTCTCGGTTTCCAGGCAAAGCGCACGATGAAGGTCGCTCAGGAACTTTATGAAGGTATAAATGTCTCCGGCCGCGGCCAGGTAGGTCTCATCACCTATATGCGTACGGATTCACTTCGTATTTCCGAAGAAGCCCGCGCAATGACGGACAAATACATCAAAGCCACATACGGCGACAAGTATCTTCCCGAAAAGCCGCGTTACTTCAAATCCAGAAACGGCGCTCAGGATGCCCATGAGGCTATCCGTCCGACAGACGTTACACTGACACCTGCCGAGGCGAAGGCTTCACTCACATCCGATCAGTATAAGCTTTACAACCTCATCTGGCAGCGATTCATCGCGAGCCTTATGGCTACATGCATCCAGAACACCGTCAAGGTTGAGATAAAGGCAAACGGCTGCGTATTTGCAGCAAACGGTTACAGCGTGAAGTTTGACGGTTATACCGTTCTTTACGATGCAGACACCGACGAAGACGGAGAGGCTATGCTTCCCGATCTCAAGGAGGGCGACGAACTCAAACTCCGTGAGCTTTTAGGCAATCAGCACTTCACTCAGCCGCCGTCACGTTACACCGAGGCCGCTCTTGTAAAGGCTCTCGAGGAGAACGGCGTCGGCAGACCCTCAACATACGCTTCAATCATCACGACAATACTTGCGAGAGAGTATGTCGTACGTGACGGCAAGCTTTTAAAACCCACCGAGCTCGGCGAGGCCACAACAAAACTTTTAAAGAGCAAGTTCCCGAAGTTCGTAAATACGAAGTTCACCGCTCAGATGGAGACGAGCCTCGACGATATCGCCGAAGGCAAAATCGGTTATGTGGGACTTATCAGTGATTTCTATGACGACCTCGAGGACACCCTCAAGAAGGCGAAGACCGACATGGAGGGCGTAAAGATTCAGCTCGAAGAGGACAAGACTGACATACCGTGCGAGAAGTGCGGCAGAATGATGGTCATCAAGTCCGGACGCTTCGGCAAGTTCCTTGCCTGCCCGGGTTATCCGGAGTGCAAGAATACAAAACCGCTCATCCAGGAGACAGGAGCAAAATGTCCGAAGTGCGGCGGCGATGTAATTCAGCGCAAGTCCAAGAGGGGCTATGTCTTCTATGGCTGCAGCAATTATCCCGAGTGTGATTTCTCAACCTGGGATGTGCCCGTAGCCGGTCAGACCTGCCCGCAGTGCGGAAGCAGTCTCTTCAGACACAGGGCAAGTCATGTATGTCTCAAGGAGGGCTGCGGCTATGAGACTGCGGCACCCAGAAAGAGGAGCCGTAAGGATGACTAAAAGAGCAATTGTCATAGGAGCGGGCTTCGCCGGAGTCGAAGCCTCTCTGCAGCTCGCGAAGCGAGGCATAGAGGTTCATCTCTACGAGATGAAACCGGTCCGTTTTTCCCCTGCTCACAAGAATGTCAATTTCGCGGAACTGGTGTGTTCAAACTCTTTCAAGGCGCAGCGTGTGGATTCCGCCGCCGGCCTCATGAAAGAGGAGATGACGCGCTTTGATTCCGTATGTGTACGCTGTGCGAAAAAGTGTTCCGTCCCCGCGGGCGGCTCGCTGTCGGTCGACCGCGAGCAGTTCTCGCAGATGGTGACGGATGAGGTTGAGCGCTGCGAAAATATAATCATCCACCGCGAAGAGGTCCTCGACCTGCCGAAGGTCGGCGAGGACGCGGACGCGGTGATAGTTGCTGCGGGTCCGCTTGTGTCGGACGCGCTGACGAAGAAAATCGAGGAGCTCTGCGGAGCATCGCTCCATTTCTTCGACGCGGCCGCGCCCATAGTCGCGGGCGACAGCATCGATATGAACTACGCATTCGCCGCCTCGCGCTATGACCACGGCGATGACGACTATATCAACTGCCCGATGAACAAA
>CAMYWC010000035.1:0-6424 GCA_947302545.1 uncultured Clostridia bacterium
CAAGACAACTATTGCAGAGGCCATCGGCGAGGCCACCGGACGTGAGGTAATAGACATAGACAAGGTCATTGAGCTCGAGCAGAAGAAGAGCGTGTCTGAAATCATAAACAAATACGGTGAAGAGACCTTCCGCAATCTCGAGCACGCTGCCATTGTCGAAAACTGCAAGGAGAGCGGCAAGGTAATCGCTCTCGGCGGAGGAGCAATCCTCGACAGAAACAACTATCCCGCCCTTCATCAGAACGGCAAGATTTTCTTCATTCGCCGTGATATTTCTCTCCTTCCCACAGACGACAGACCTCTTTCAAAGAGCCCTGAGACACTGATGGAGATGCAGAAGATAAGACTCCCCCTCTATCAGGATGCGGCTGATGTGGAAATCGAGAACAACGGCACCATAGAAGAGGCTGTCGAGAAGATTCTCAAAGCCCTTTAATCAAAGAAAAAACTTAATTAAAAACCCATACTTTTTTGTCAAAAAAATAACATTAATTTATGCGCAACCTACTTGCAAAACCACTATATTGTGTATAAAATGTATTTACCAACGTTAAAGGAGGTAAATTGTATGGCATACAAAATTACTGATTCTTGCGTAGCTTGCGGTTCTTGCAAAGACGGTTGCCCCGTAGAGGCTATCTCTGAAGGCGACATCTATTCAATCGACGCTGCTACATGCATCGACTGTGGTTCTTGTGCTGACACTTGCCCGACAGGAGCAATTGAGCAGGCATAATCGCAAACTGAAATGACGAAAAGGACTTGGGGTTCGCCCCAAGTCTTTTTTGTTGGAGAAAAATATGGCTGAATTCATTGAAAACTTAGGCAACGGAATAAGCCTCATCTGCTCCGAGACACACGGTTTCGGAACGGACGCGATACTCCTTGCCGATTTTTCAAAGCCGAAGAGGAGCGACAGATGTGTCGACCTGGGAACCGGATGCGGAATTATCCCCTTCCTCTGGCTTCGCGACGGTGTTGAGACCGAGATAATCGGTGTGGACATACAGGAACTCGCCATAGACCAGTTTTCAAGGTCAAAGGACCTGAACAAAAAAGAGACCATTAAAGGCCTAAAGGCCGATCTTCGTGAGATTGAAAAGCACCTGCCTAAAGGCGGTTTTGACCTCGTCACGATGAATCCGCCGTACAAGCCCGTGGGCACGGGCATACCGTCTGAGACGACACCTGACCTCATAGCAAGGCACGAGGTCATGTGCACCGTGGAAGACGCCTGTACGGCGGCTGAGAAGCTTTTGAACTTCGGCGGGCGCTTCGTCATGTGCAACCGCCCGGAGCGCCTGACGGATGTCGTAAGCGAGATGCGGTCGCACGGCCTGGAGCCGAAGCGCCTACGCTTCGTCGCAAAGCGGCCCGACTCCGCGCCCTGGCTCTTCCTCATCGAGGGCAAAAAGGGCGCAAAACCGTACATTGAAGTGCTCCCCACCCTCTTCACATATGATGAGGACGGCAATGAGAGCGAAGAACTTCTGAAAATTCTCGGAATCTACAGGGAGGAAGAACAATGAGCGGAAAACTTTTTGTCACGGGCACACCCATAGGCAACCTCTCCGACTTATCTCCCAGGGCGATTGAGACCATGAAGAACTGTGATTTCATCGCCGCGGAGGATACGAGAGTCACTTTAAAACTCCTCAATCACTTTGAGATTAAAAAACCTCTCGTCTCCTACTATGAGCACAACAAGACCCAGAGAGAGGACGAGATTATAAGCAGGATTTTAAACGGCGAAGACTGTGTCCTCGTCTCCGATGCCGGCATGCCGGCAATCTCGGACCCGGGCATGGAACTCGTAAATGCCTGCCACGAACACGGCATACCGGTTGTGGCCATACCCGGTCCGACCGCCTTCGCCACTGCCCTCGCAATCTCGGGCATGGACAACGGCCGGTTCACATTTGAAGGTTTCCTCTCCGTCACGAAGAAGTCCCGCAGGGAGCACTTAAACGAGATCAGGGACGAAAAACGCACAATGATCTTCTATGAGGCGCCATACAAGCTCTCATATACGCTCAGGGACCTCTATGAAGCCCTCGGAGACCGCAGGATAGCAATTGTCCGCGAACTCACCAAAATCCACGAGGAGGTCATCAGAACCACCTTAAAGCAGGCCGTGGAGGACTATCCGGACAACAACCTCAAAGGCGAGATTGTCCTCATAATCGAAGGCGCCAAAGAGGAAAAAAGTGAAGTAACTCTCGAAGATGCCGTGGAAAAAGCAAAAGACTATATCTCAAAAGGCATGTCGATAAACGATGCGGCAAAGACAGCCGCCCGGGACACGGGCCTTAAGAAGTCCGACATCTACAAAGCACTTCAATAGAAATCAATAGAAAACAAAGCAAAATAATAAAAAGGCCCTCATACGAGGGCCTTTTATTTTTATCTTAACTTCTTGAAAGTGTATAGTCCTTATCCGGTACCATCTCAACACGGTATTCCGGATATTTCTCATGTATGGCAAAACGGAGGTGTTTCTGGACGGCATACTGGTCCTTGCAGTCGAAGTCGTAGACGACATCGAAACTCATGAATTTGCGCTCCTTGTTGACATAGAAAGCATGAATCTGAAGTATATCATCAATATCATCAACAAGCTTGTACACAAACTCACGCATCTCTGCAATCTCCTCGTCCGTGGTGTTGACGGAATAGATGCCGAAATACATGAATACACCGTATTCTCGCAGAATCTTGACGTTCAATGGCTTCAGCCTTACATAGGCCTCATCAATGGTCATCTTCTCGTCAAGTTCGAGATTTACATCGCCTATAAAGACATTCGGTCCGTAGTTATGGAGGATGAGGTCAAAGGCGCCGAGCACTCCCTCGGTTGCCAGAATTTCGTCCTTTATCTTGTCGGCAAGTTCAATGTCAGGGCGCTCGCCCACAAGTTTTGAGACTACATCGAGAAGGATGTCGAGACCCGCCTTTATGACAAACAGGGATACGAGTGCGCCTACCCAGCCGTCGATATGAAGGTCGGGTTTAATAAAGGCGACAATCGCCGCCAAGAGCGTCACGCCGGTGATGATGGCATCGGACAGCGCGTCCTGACCTGAAGCTATGAGGTTCGGCGAATTGAGTTTCTTTCCGCGTCCCTTCGTGAAGAGACCGAGCAGAATCTTCGTGACAATGGCCACAACGAGAAGAATAAGCGTCAGGGCCGTGTACGATGTAGCTTCCGGATGAATAATCTTTTTGATTGACTCAATAAGGAATTCTGCACCGGTGATGAGCACGATTACCGAGATGACGATACTCGAGAAGTACTCGATGCGGCCGAAACCGAAGGGATGCTTTCTTGTCGCTCCCCTGCCGGAGATAGCCATGGCAATAATCGTCACAAGCGATGAGACGCTGTCAGAGAAGTTGTTGACGGCGTCTGAGATAACCGCGACGGAATTTGCTATTGTTCCCACGAAAATCTTTACGAGACCGAGGGCTACATTGACGAAAATGCCTATGACGCTTGTGATGATTATGTCTTTAAAACGCGCATAGGTCTCCGAATCTTTAAGATCCAGCAAAGTTTTAAGTTTGTTGCCAGCCATAGAGAAACCTTTCTATACGTTGAACCTGAAGAGAACAACGTCGCCGTCCTGCATTACGTAATCCTTGCCTTCTGAGCGGACAAGTCCCTTGTCACGCGCGGCGGAAAGTGAACCGCATTCCAGGAGCTGCTTGTAATTTATTACTTCAGCACGGATGAATCCGCGCTCAATATCCGAGTGGATTTTTCCGGCGGCCTTCGGTGCCTTGGTACCCTTCTTTATGGTCCAGGCACGGACCTCAGGCTCGCCCGCCGTCAGGAACGACATGAGGCCCAGCAAATCGTATGAGCGCTGGATAAGCAAGTCCAGGCCGCCCTTCTCTATGCCGAGATCGGAAAGGAACATCTCTTTCTCCTCCTTGGAGAGAGATGCTATCTCGGCCTCGAGTTCCGCGCAGATGGGAAGGACCTGTGAGCCCTCCTCATCGGCTATGGCCTTTACCGCCTGATATCTTGCGTTGTTTTCAATACCTCCGGCAAAGTCATCTTCGCTCATGTTGCAGGCGTAAATGACGGGCTTGTATGTCAGAAGATTGAAATCAACAAGGCTATCAGCCTCGTCTTCGGTCAGCTCAACGGTTCGTGCGCACTTGCCGTTTTGCAGCGCCTCCTTAAACCTGCCGAGTATCTCAAGTTCCTTCGCCAGGGACTTGTCGCCCTTCATGGCCTTCTCGACACGCTGTATGCGCTTGTCGAGTATTTCAAGGTCAGAGAGTATGAGTTCAAGGTTGATTGTCTCAATGTCCCTCTGAGGGTCAACTGAGCCCTCAACATGGACTATGTCATCGTTGTCGAAGCAGCGGACCACGTGGATTATCGCGTCGACCTCACGGATATGGGACAGGAACTTGTTTCCGAGTCCCTCTCCCTGCGACGCTCCCTTGACGAGTCCCGCTATGTCGAGGAATTCTATCGTTGCCGGCACCACTGACTTCAGATGGTAGAGTTCCGCGAGAAGGTCGAGCCTCTCATCGGGAACCGCAACTACGCCCACATTGGGCTCTATGGTACAAAACGGGTAGTTCGCGGACTGCGCTCCCGCGTTTGTTATCGCATTGAAAAGAGTACTCTTGCCGACATTAGGCAATCCTACAATTCCGAGTTTCATACTTTTACTTCATCTCCGTTTACAGCTTTTTTGGAGCTTTGCCTGCTTAAAATGAATATCGCGCTTACCAGCAGCACCGCCTCGACGGGAAGTGCGACCCAGGGGGACTTCATAAGGCCGGCAATAAGGTATCCGACTGCGCAGACAACTGCCACGAGAGTAGCGTAGGGCAGCTGTGTCTCAACGTGGCGGATATGCTTGCAGTCCGCGCCGGTTGACGCGAGAATTGTCGTATCGGAAATCGGTGAGCAGTGGTCACCGTAGACTGAACCTGCGAGTGTCGCGCCGAGCGCGGGCACCAGGAAGGACTCTGCACCGGGTGCTTCACAGATCATTGTGATAATCGGAATCAGCATACCGAAGGTGCCCCAGGATGTGCCCATAGAGAAACTCATGAGCGCGGCAATCACGAAGATGAGAACCGGCAGGAGTCCGAGCGGCAGGTTGGACGTGCTGACGAAGTCGGAGATGTAAATGCCCGTGCCTATAAGCTGACGGCATACACCGCCGAGGCTCCAGGAGAGGATGAGTATCAGCATCGGAGGAATGATGCTTCCGACACCGGATACGATACCTTCGATAAACTCTCTCGGCTTCATGAGCTTTCTGGGAATATAGAGCAGGAAAGCGGTTATAAGTGCCGCGAAAGCGCCCAGTGAAAGGCCTGCAGTGGGATTATAACCGATAGCCTCAGAGAAACTTACGCCGTCAAAGAAACCGCCGACATAGGCCATGCCGAGTATTGCAAATATAATCAGGACTACGATGGGAAGAACCAGGTCTATGACCTTGCCGTTCTTCACATCAGTAGCATCTGACACTGCCTCTTCCTCTGTCCTTGCGGCAGCCTCGAGCTCAGCCTTCTTCATGGGACCGAAATCTCTGCCCGTAAAGCTTATTACAAAGACCATGAGTATGGTCATGAGTGCATAGAAATTGAAAGGTATGGTTGAGAGGAAAACATGGAAACCGTTTTTGTCACTGACCTCACTTGCGACAGCGACAGCCCAGCTCGATACCGGCGCAATAATGCAGACCGGAGCGGCCGTAGCGTCTATGATATACGCGAGTTTCTCCCTCGATATCTTCAATCTGTCCGTAATCGGGCGCATTACCGTGCCCACCGTAAGGCAGTTGAAGCCGTCGTCAATGAAGATTAAAATGCCGAGAAGCGATGTGGCGAACGCACCTGCCCTCTTGGTCTTAAGGCGCTTCTCGACCCACCGTCCGTAGGCCTGGCTGCCTCCGGACTTGCCGACAAGGTTGACGACGGCCCACAAAAGAGCCAGAAATACAATCATATAAGCGTTATCCGCAATCTTCGACGTCATCATGTCAAAGGTATATGGCGCTACTGTAAACACATTGCCTCCTCCGGAAAAGCTGTAAATGCACATTCCGGACAAAACACCTATGAACAAAGAGGAATAGACCTCCTTGGTTATAAGCGCCAGGGCGATTGCTATTATGGGCGGCAGAAGTGAGAGCCAGCCCGTCTCAATCATTACAAAATCCATATGTTTCCTCAGATTCTATATAAATTAAAATGTATACAATTTATTATATCACAAAGCCCGGCAAATTAACATAACAAAAAGGGAGCGGCAAACCGCTCCCTTTTCTGGTCGGAGTGAGGAGACTTGAACTCCTGGCCTCTTGCTCCCTAATCAAGCGCGCTACCAACCTGCGCTACACCCCGTTATTTAATTGTTTTTTTAATGCGCTTTTTGGTCGGAGTGGGG
>CAMYWC010000036.1:0-6398 GCA_947302545.1 uncultured Clostridia bacterium
AACGGTGGACGTGCCCATACGCGCGGCGGCAAGGCCGGCATCTATTCCGGCATGACCTGCGCCTATTACGGCAACATCATAATGTTTTGCAAAATACTCCATTTTATTTACCTACACAGAATCTTGAGAATACTTCGTTTACGACCGCGTCTGACACACGTTCTCCCGTGAGTTCAAGCAGGGGAGAGATGGCGGCATCTACCGATACGTTCACGGCATCCATTGTCAGGCCCGCATCTATGGCGTCAATTGCCTCATTGATACATTCGACTGCCTTGTTGCAGCAGGCGAGCTGGCGTTCGTTTATGAGCAGCGCGGCGGAGGAGTCGAACTCGGCAGTGCCGAGGAGGGACTCGAGCGCTTCACGCAAAACATCGAAGGAGGATTCATCCTTTGCCGACAGGGAAAGGACCTTTGAGACATACGGGGCCACATCGTTTTCAGTGACAACTCTGCCGAGGTCCGTTTTATTGAGAATACAGACTGAAGGTTTTCCTTTGCAGGCTTTTAAGATTGCGAGGTCTTCATCGTCAAGCGGTCTGCTGTCGTCAATTACGGCAAGAATCAGGGCTGAATGGTGAAGCTTTGTCTTCGCAAACTCAATGCCGATTGACTCGACGAGGTCAGAACTCTCCCTTATACCGGCAGTATCTGAGAGGCGAAGGACTATATTGCCTATTCTGGCTGTTTCTTCAACAACGTCCCTTGTTGTTCCGGCAACCTCAGTGACTATTGACCGCTCTTTGCCGAGCAGGAGGTTCATCAGGGTCGATTTGCCTACATTCGGCTTGCCTACGATGACAGTCTCCACGCCTTCGGTTATGGCCTGGCCTGCATCAAAGCGGTTTATCAGGGCAAGAAGTCTGTCCTTTGCAGCGGTAAATTCGGATTTAAGCTTTGCGAAATCAAGTTCCTCTATCTCATCGTCAGGATAGTCCACCCAGGCGGACATATGAGCCGCGGCGGAGATAAAGACCTTGGAGATTTCGTTGATTTCTTTTGAGAGGGAGCCCTGAAGGACTCCGAAAGCGGCGTCTGCCGCCTGTCTGCCGTGCGCGGAAATCAGAGTCATGACCGATTCCGCCTCAGTCAGATCCATTTTGCCGTTTAAAAAGGCTCGTTTCGTAAACTCGCCCGGCTCTGCGGGCACGGCCCCGTTTCTGAGGCAAAGCCTTAAAATCTGCTGCATAAGGAAGAGACCGCCGTGGCACTGAAGTTCGACGACGTCTTCTCCCGTATAGCTCTTCGGAGCCCTGTAAACTATCGCGACAGCCTGGTCGAGCACGTCGTCACCGTCGTGCACGCGGCCGAATCTTACCGAATAACCCGGCAGATCACTGAGTTTTGCCGAACCCGCGCAGCAGAACACCTTGTCCGCGACGGCAATTGCGTCCGGACCTGATATCTTCACTATTCCGATGCCGCCCGCGGCATTCGGTGTTGAAATCGCTGCTATAGTTGACATAATAAGCTCCAAATTAACGGTTTCTTTTGAACGAGCAAGATTTTAGCATAAAGGGGCGGCAAAATCAATTGACTTTTAAAAGGTATTATATTAATATCTTTTCATTACTTTGCGCAAAAGCCATTTGCGCGGAAGGAGAAGAAAATGAATAATTCAGAAAAAACAATGGACAAAATCGTAGCCCTTTGCAAAAACAGAGGCTTTGTTTATGCAGGTTCCGAAATCTACGGCGGACTTGCAAACACATGGGACTACGGCCCTTTGGGCGTTGAGATGAAGCAGAATATCAAGGACGCCTGGAGAAAGAAGTTTATCCAGGAGAACAGACTCAATGTGGGTCTCGACTCCGCAATTTTGATGAACCCGCAGACTTGGGTGGCATCCGGTCACCTCGGCGGATTCTCGGACCCTCTCATGGATTGTAAGCAGTGCCATACCAGACACAGAGCTGACAAACTCATCGAGGACTATGTTGCAGCAAACGGTCTCTCTGACAATCCGGCCGGAATGTCAGATGAGGAACTCATGAACTACATCAAGGAGCACGGCATTGCCTGCCCTGACTGCGGAGCTCATGATTTCACCGATATCAGAAAATTCAACCTCATGTTCAAGACCTTCCAGGGCGTAACTGAGGATTCCAAGGCAGAGATTTACCTTCGTCCCGAGACAGCTCAGGGCATTTTCGTAAACTTTGCAAACATTCAGAGAACATCAAGGCGCAAGGTTCCTTTCGGTGTTGCCCAGATAGGCAAATCGTTCAGAAACGAGATTACACCGGGTAACTTCATCTTCCGTGTACGTGAGTTTGAGCAGATGGAACTTGAGTTCTTCTGCAAACCGGACACAGACCTTGAGTGGTTTGATTACTGGCGTTCATTCTGCCGTGACTGGCTCTACAGCCTCAATATCAAACCTGAGAACCTGAGACTCCGTGACCATGATCCGGAGGAGCTCTCTTTCTACTCAAAGGCAACTACTGACTTTGAATATCTCTTCCCGTTCGGTTGGGGCGAACTCTGGGGTATCGCCGACAGAACCGACTATGACCTCACTCAGCATATGAATGAGTCCGGTAAGGATCTTCAGTACTTTGACCCTGAGACAAACGAGCACTACACACCTTATGTTATTGAGCCGTCACTCGGCGTTGAGCGTCTCTTCCTCTCACTCATCTGTGAGGCATATGATGAGGAAGTTGTTGACGCGGAGAAGAATGACACACGTGTAGTCATGAGATTCCATCCCGCAATCGCTCCTTTCAAGGTTGCCGTACTTCCGCTTTCTAAGAAACTCTCCGACAAGGCAATGGAAGTTTACGACATGCTTTCAAAGGATTTCATGGTAGACTTTGACGATGCAGGTTCTATCGGCAAGCGCTACAGAAGAGAAGACGAGATAGGCACACCTTTCTGTGTAACAATCGATTTCGAGACAGTAGGCGATGAGAATACTCCCGCTGATGACGCAGTAACGGTACGTGACCGCGACACAATGGAGCAGGTACGTATTCCGATTTCCGAACTCTCAGCTTATATTGCAGAGAAAGTTAAGTTTTAAGCGATAAAAAAGACCGGGTTTTCACCCGGTCTGTTTGTTTTAAGGATTAATAGTAGCGCATGAGGCCTACGACTTTGCCGAGGATGACAAGTTCGTCGCAGATGATGGGGTCCATGTAGTCGTTCTCAGGCTGGAGACGGAAGTGGTCCTTCTCCTTGTAGAAGGTTTTGACCGTAGCCTCGTCATCTATGAGGGCGACCACCATTTCACCGTTCTTGGCTTCGGGGGTCTTTTCGACGATGATGACGTCGCCTTCGAGAATGCCGGCGTTTATCATGGATTCGCCTTTGACACGGAGAGCGAAGAGCTCCTTGTCAGAGGAGACGGGACCGCCGAATGGGATGTAGGCTTCAATCTGCTCAGCGGCGAGGATGGGAGCTCCGGCAGCCACTGTTCCGAGAAGCGGAATTTCATGATAGTTCTTGGCCTCGTCCTGGACGTTCAGTCTGATTGAGCGCTTGAGGAGAGGGTCCCTTGTAATGTAACCTGCCTCTTCAAGGTAGTTCAAGTTTGCCTGAACCGAAGAGGTGGAGCGAAGACCGACCGCCGCGCCTATTTCACGGACAGATGCCGGAACAGCGGTCTTGCGGCTGCGGTCGAGCAGGTATTCATATATGCGTTTTTGAGTGTCATTTAAGTTTTCAAATTCCATAAAAACGGACTCCTTTCTGCTTAAATGTACAAATGTTCAATGAAAGTATAGCACATCTGTTCGGCAAATGCAAACTTTTGTTTGAAATTTTTTGGAGAATAATTCCTTTATATATGATAAAATAGTCTTGTTATATGATTTTGCGGAGGGCACTTTCATGATAAGAAGAATTCTTGCATTGGTTTTCGGAGTTTTGCTCGGAGCGGTCGCCGTAGGCGTAATCTGGTGTTCCGCGGCACCGAGAGAGTTTTTCCAGACGGTTATGTCGGACGAGGCATATGCCATGTTTACACTGGCTCAGAACACAGGCCGGACGACAAAAAACCTTGCAAAACAGACGAAGGCGCAGACCGCGTACAGTTACAGGGCTGACATAGAAGCGAATGTTGACAAGTCTGCAATAATGAACAGCGATGCAGCTGCCGAGGCGATATCAGACTATATCAATACCTTGGACTGCGGCGGAAATATTTACTTTTCAAAGGACAGCCTCAAGGCGACGACCGTAATTTCGGACAAGGATGCCGCACTGCTTTCCGGAGAGATGATTTTCAAAGGCACAAAGCAGTATATAAAACTTGATCAGCTCGGTAACAAATGGTTCGGCAGGGAGAATAAAAATCCCGTCATAGATGACGGAAAGATAAAGAAGCCGGACAAGGTTATTGATACGAAAGACATGGATGTGAAGATTTCCGTTGTGAACGAGGACAGAAGTCTGACGGTCGGCAAGATTACCGTAAGCGGCGAAAACATAGCCATAATCACACCCATTGAGAGTTTAAGCGAAATGATGGACGAAAGTCTGATCAGCTATTTTAAGAACAAGGGCGTTAAGGAGGCAGTCATAAACCTTTTCGTTGACAAGCGCAATCACATAACCGGTGTCTCAATCGGTCTTGCTGATGAGAAGGGCGAAAACGCGACCTGCATCATGGCCGCAAAGAGTCCGACGGAAGAGGGAGTATATGCCTTTGAGTATTATGCCGACAATCTGTCTGCAACTGCAGATGTAAAGGTTGAAAAGGCACCGTTTGAGGCCTATGAAATTCCGAAGAACTCCGAAGTTATCCCGATTGATTCGACAACTCTGAAAGAGCAGTTCAGGGACTATGTTTTCGGTGAACTCGTAAACAATCACCCTCAGCTTAAGGAAGCGGTAAACGCGCTTATAAGTAAACTCATAGAAGATGCGTTCAGCAATGCGGCCGGAGATCTCTTCTCCGTCTTCGGCGGGAAAGGAGCAGCCTGATGATTATTTATGACATTTCAAGGGAACTGTTTTCCGCACCCATTTATCCGGGCGATCCCGCACCGCAGATACAAAAGATAAAGGGTTTTGAGTTCGGGGATATTTACAATCTCTCCGCGCTTTATGCCTGCACACACACGGGCACTCACATAGATGCGCCTCTTCATTTCTTCGATGACGGGGGCGATGTAGCCTCCATACCTCTCGAGAAATGCATGGGCAATGCGGCCGTGATTACACTGCCTGCAGGCCCGATAACCGGTGAGGTTGTCGAGAGGTATTTTCCGAGGTATATAAGCAAGGTGATTTTAAGGACACAGCCGGACAATGTATTCTTCGGGGGCGCGGCGGAAGATATCGCCGCCCTCGGATATGACCTTTTAGGTTACGACTGCGTCTCCCTCGGCGGCGAGAATGAGGCCGCCGCGCACAGGGCGCTCCTCGGAGCGGGTACCGTCCTGCTTGAAAACCTTGACCTCTCAAAGGTCAAGGACGGTACCTACTACCTCGTCGCCCTGCCCATAAAGGCGGAAGGCCTCGAGGGCGCATTCTGCCGCGCCGTTTTGCTGGAAAACGACAAGGGATTCGGATAAGAGTTATAGTATTTATAAATACTATAAAGAAAAGGGCACCCTGCGGGGTGCCCTTTAAATTATATCTTTTCGTAGATGACTTCTTCGCCGAGGCGGGTCTTCAGCTGCTCGAGGAGCTCGTCCGCCTCTGCGATTTCGTAGAAAGCGAAGATGTGCTCATCGAACTTGCCGAGGCCCGAGTTTGAAAAGATGAGGCGAAGGATGTCGACATAGTCGTTCGGGAAATTGAAGTAGATGGAGCCGATCTTGTTCTTGCGTATGGAGTACGCGACATATTTTATGGTGTCGAGAGGAAGCTGGCGTACTTTGACTTCCTTGCGGGTGGTGTAGATGATTGTGATATCGTCGGAAGTTATCTCGTAGGAGTACTTTCTGCGCTTTACTTTTTTGAAGTGATTTCTGAAAAAGATGCAGTAGATGCCGATGAGAGCCAGCAGGACGGCGAAGACATGCAGGAATGTGACCTCCTTGAGTGCTGCCATCCAGAAGATGCCTGCAAAGAAGATGAACCATGATAGGGGAAGGAAGAGCCACTCATATTTTGTCCACTTCTGTTTTGCAAGCGGTTCGCCTGACCAGACGATCTCAGAGTTCAGCCCTCTCTCAGCCGGTTTCGGCGCATTGATGTCTATGCCGTATGACTTGCGCATCTTTCTGGCGACATAGGCCTTTTGTACTTTTTCGAAAGGGTTATCCATCTGTGATTTCATCTCCGATATTTATGGTTCCGCCTTTTCTGATTTTGGCAAAGGCAACGGTGCGTTTTATCTGACATACGGTACCGCTCTGTACAAATTCACATTCCGGAAAGCACTTTTTTGCGGTACCGGTTATCTCGATTTCAGTTCCGTTTATACGGAAACAATCTCCCGCTTT
>CAMYWC010000037.1:0-6347 GCA_947302545.1 uncultured Clostridia bacterium
CTTGTAGCCGTTGTACTTTGCGGGGTTGTGGCTCGCGGTGATGATGACACCGGAGGCACAGTGGAGCTCACGGACGGCGTAGGAGAGCATCGGGGTGGGCACGAGTTCACGGTAGATGTAAGTCTTGATGCCGTTCGCGGCGAATATGCCGGCCGTCTCCCTTGAGAAGAGGTCGGAGTTGATTCTCGAGTCATATGCTATAGCGACTGACGGATTGTCAATAGTCGCGTTCTAGTAGTCAGCGATACCCTGTGTTGCCTGACCTACGGTGTAGATGTTCATTCTGTTTGTTCCGGCACCTAAAACACCGCGAAGGCCGGCGGTGCCGAACTCAAGTTTCTTGTAAAAACGGTCAAGAATCTCATCATCTTTTCCGGCGATTGAGTCAAGCTCGGCTTTGAGATCGGGGTCTGCGCACTCTGCTGTCCAGAGTTCATAGAGTTCCTTGTAATTTTCCATAAAAAAGCCTCCGTTTTATTAAATCAACCTCAATTTTAATACCTTTTATGGTATAATGTCAAATGGTATTGAGGGAGGTAATAAATGTTCTCAAAAGTGAACAGCATGGGCCTTTCGGGCTTTAAGGCGGAGCGGGTTTTCGTGGAATGCGACCTGTCTGCCGGACTGCCCCGGTTCGACCTTGTAGGTCTCCCCGATTCGGCTGTATCGGAAGCGAAGGAACGCGTCCGCTCCGCCATCAAGAACTGCGGGCTCGACTTTCCCATCAGCCGGATTACGGTGAATCTCGCCCCTGCCGAATTCCGGAAAGAAGGTCCCGTCTACGACCTGCCTATCCTGGTCGCCGTCCTCCTGTCCTCGGGACAGCTGAAGACCGATCTGAGCGGTTCCGCCCTCTTCGGAGAGGTCGCGCTCGACGGCGGCATAAGGAAGGTCAACGGAGCCCTGCCCATGGTGGCAAGGGCCAAGGAGTGCGGTATTACGGAGGTCTTTATCCCCTATGACAACAGGGAGGAAGCCGCACTCATCCCCGGTATCCGCATATACCCGGTAAAGACCGTATCCGAACTTCTGGACCACCTCAAAGGCACCGCTCCCATAACCCCGGTAGAGCCGCTGACATTTGAAGAGATTGCGGCGAAAGCGGGAGCGTCAGCCGCAAAATCCGTCGATTTTTCAGACGTGAAAGGGCAGAAATGCGCAAAACGTGCGCTCGAAATTGCCGCCGCAGGCGGCCACAATGTCCTTCTTGTCGGAAGTCCCGGAGCAGGCAAAAGCATGCTCGCAAAAAGACTTCCGACGATTCTTCCCGACATGACTTTCGAGGAGTCGCTGGCGACCTCCTCGGTCTATTCGGTGGCGGGCCTTCTGACGAAGGAGACCCCGCTCATCATAAGCCGTCCGTTCCGTGCCCCGCATCACACGACCACGGACGTCGCATTCGCGGGAGGAGGAACGAAGGCCCGCCCCGGCGAGATATCCCTCGCCCACAACGGCGTCCTCTTCCTCGACGAGCTGCCGCTCTTTTCCCGGGCCGCCCTGGAGACCCTCAGGCAACCGCTTGAAGACGGCAAAGTGACAGTCACCAGAAACGCCGTAACTGCGACATATCCGGGCAGTATAATGCTCGTCTGCGCCATGAATCCCTGCCCCTGCGGCTACCTCTATGACCCCGTGCGCGAGTGCCGGTGTTCGGACGCCGCGAAGAAGCGCTACAACGCGCGGGTTTCCGGCCCGCTCCTCGACCGTATCGACATACATGTCCAGGTCGATCCGCTGGATGCCGAAGCACTCTACGGAAAGCCTGCAGAACCTGAGGAGTCCTCATCTGAAATCCGGGCACGGGTCATGGCGGCAAGGGCCGTCCAGCGTGCCCGATTCGAGGGCACTGAAGTCACCTGCAATGCGCAGATGACGCCACGTATGGTGCGTCGTTTCTGCATCATGACACCGCAGGCGAAGAACTTCCTCATCCGCGCATTCACGCAGATGAAATTCTCCGCCCGCGCAAACGACAAGATACTCCGCACCGCCCGCACCATCGCCGACCTGGCCGGTTCCGACCTGATAGACACACCGCATATCTCGGAAGCCATACAGTATCGCCGTATGGACGCGTTTGAATGATAGCACAAACTTGAAAAGGAACCGATGTTCCTATATAATTACAGTGAAGCACATAAACCCGTGCGTCCTTATTAAGGAGTGATTTTATGGACGAAATGAACAACACCCCTCAGACAAACGAACAGCCTCAGGCACCCGTTGCCGAGCCCGCTCCCGCACCTGCAGCCGAGCCGGCAAAGAAATCCTTCAAGGAGAAGGTTGTCAACGAGGCAAATGAGCGCGTAACGAAAAAGGACAGGGAACTGCTCAAGAGCATTCCCCTCTCCGTCATGATTTCCGTTATACTCTATATTGTTTTCGGTTTCATTGTAGGCTGGGGAAAAGCCGTTCCCATCTGGCTCGCCCTTCCGACCTTCATCTCATATGTGCTCGTTCGAGCCGCAACGAAAGATGGCCGCGCAAAGGCGATGCTCATGACTTTCCCCGTCGCAACATGCATCACGATGATTTTCCTCTGCATAGGCCTTTGGGCGCATATCTGGAGCCCCACATGGCTTTTATTCCTTCTTATTCCGCTCTACACCTGCCTTGCAGCCATGGGCAAAATCTCAATTCCGTAAAAACAATAAAAAACCCGGTGAGGAAACTCACCGGGTTTTCTTTTTCTCAGCCTTTGAGTCCGCGGGACTGTCTGTCCATGTCCTCGACGACTATATCGTAGATTTCACCGATTGTCGAACAATATTCGAGAACCTTCCAGGGCTCGTTTGTGTGGAAATGGATTTTGATGGGATCGCCGTCGCCGCCTACCGCAAGCAGGCAGTCGCCTTTGAAATTGGCCATGAAGTAGTCATGAACCTCATCCTCATCAAGGTCGTCACCGTCTATGAGAAGCTGTGTGTCATATCTGAATTCTTCCATGGTTTTCCCTCCTTAATTGTTACCGAGGAGTCTGTTAAACTCCGGAATATATGACTGGTCATTTGTACAGGCAAAGATGTAGTTCAAGAACAATACGGTAATACCGTACTGGTTGCAGAAAGTCTTGAGGTCGAGCTCGTTTGCTCCGACATTGACCTTACGCGGGTCAATTACCCAGACCTCGTCGAAGTTGTCGCAGAGCCAGGGCGCGAACGAGTTGCCGTAGGACTCTTTTATCATGACGATCTTTCTGCCGGAATTTGCGTTTGTGACTATCTTCGTCACGGGATTGTCGCCCTCTATGAAGCAGGTGTACTTGCCGACCGCGGGGTTCTCGTTTATGACCATCATCGGTATGGCTTCTTCATCTTTGATGTAGCCGTTCGGATACCTGACTGCGGTAGTTTCACTTAAGGGATAGAAGTACTCGAGATAGTCGGGTTTCTCCTTTAAAATCGAGGCTCCGGACCACGCGTAAAGGGTTCCGACAAAGGTGTCGAACTGACCGGACTTATGGTCCTCAAGCTTTGTCGGCTTGAAGCCCGCGACCTTTGAGAAAGCGACGTAGGCATGGTACGCACCGCGTGCCGTCCAGTGGTGGTCCGTCCTGAAGTAGACGAACTCCTCGTCGACATAGCGCTCGAGTTCCTTATACGCATTGACACCCTTGACGTTCTTGGCAGTAATAGCCTCGTAGGCGGCGTCAATGCCTGCCTTCTCGGAGCGCTTGCCCGTGTGGTACTCCTCGGGTCCGTAGAACTCTATGGACGTCGGAGCTATGAGCATATAGACATTTATGTCGGGAACCTTCTCCGCAAAGGAGCAGATGTATCCGGTATAGCGCTTCATACCATTGGTGTTAAGGCCGAATATCTCCATCGCACGGTCGCCCTGTACTATTATGGCTCCCGTGTTCTTGTACTCCTGCGGCTGGGTTGTCGCCCTCGTGTACTCGGTCGTCGTGGCCTTCGTCGTCTGCGAGGTCTCCGGCTCCTTGTAATTGTTTGTTGTAGTCTCCGGATCGGTCTTACCTGTTGTCTTTCCGAAAACGATTATGCAGATCATTATGGCAAAGACGACAAATACCGAACCTATGGCTATGGGAATCTGCTTTTTATCAAAACCTTTTGTACTCATCAGATACTCTTTCCGGACTCGACTTCCAGTATTTTATTGAACACGGCAATCTGAGATGCCGAGACATGCTTGTCGAGATGCATGCTGCCGAAATACCACTTGTCATACTCACAGGAGTTTCCGAGTTCCTCAAGATAGGTGTTGAGTATGGAAAGCCTGTTCTTGTTAAGTGTCTTCAGCTGAAGGAAATCCTTGACCATGGCCGAGGGCTCATGGGTGATAATATAGTCCACACGGTTATTGTGCTTCTCTATGTTCTCGGCGCCTTCGAGAAGTTCCTGCTGGCTGGGTGCCTCTTCCTTAAACCAGGTGTTGTTTGAAATACGCAGGTCTATGTCCGGGCTCTCGCCGCCGCCCATGGTGAAGAAGGTCTTGCCCTCAATGGTGAAGACCTGTCCGCGCATGAGGTGGTAGAGATTACCGCCCAGATAATGCACCTTACCGCCGTTCCACTCAGAGACTTCCATGGAGTTGAGTATTTTGAAGTTCTCATGTGTGCCGTCGATAAAGCAGATGTTGAATTTCTTTTCGCCGAGCTTTTTCAGGATTTTCTGCTCCTCTTTGTCGCCGTCCCAGATAAAACCGAAGTCGCCGCAGACTATGAGTGTGTCACCCTTCTGGAGCTTTCGGGCGGGACCGGAGCTGAATCGGCCGAAATCGCCGTGGACATCGCCAGTTACAAATACCAAATTTTCACTTCCTCTTTATTTTCAAAGGAATAGTTGTTATACTATAGTACATATAATCTTACAACAAAGTATGAACATTCTCAAGGTGGATTTTATTATGAAGCGACGATTGACATTTTTTGTCACAATTATGTTACTTCTGGCCTTCCTCCTTCCGACCGCACTCGCGATTCCGGCCTCTGCCGCCTACAACAGCGAGCTCGACTTCGAAGCCGAGATAGTCTATATGGAGAACCTTGACCAGAACTCCGTCATCTTCAATAAAAACTCAACAAAACGGGCTCCCATAGCCTCACTGACGAAGATAATAACCTGTCTGGTGGTGCTGGAAAACTGCAAGGACCTGGAGGAAGAGGTCGCGGCCTCCGCTTCGGCCCTCGCCATGCTCAAGGGCACCAACAGTTCAACCGCCGGCACAAAGGTCGGCGAAATTCTTACGGTGCGTCAGCTCTTAAACCTCATGATGGTCCGAAGCGCGAACGAGGCCGCGTGCATACTCGCCGAACACTTCGGCGGCGGTGATGTGAGCGCCTTTGTCGCCAAAATGAACGAGCTGGCAGAGCGCCTGGGCTGCGAGAACACACATTTCGTCAACCCACACGGCCTTGACGCGGAAGGTCATTACTCCACCGCGGAGGACCTCGCCGTAATCATAAAGTATGCACTGCAAAACGACACCTTCCGCGAAATAGTCGCTCAGCCCGAGTACACCATCGAGGCGACCAACAAGCGCAAGGAAACGAAGTACACAAACACAAACAACCTTTTAAACATCAACAGTTCCTTCTATTACGAGCCCTGCAAGGGCATAAAGACAGGTTCCACAACAGCTGCGGGCTACTGTCTCGCATCCTATGCGACAAAGAACGGCTACACCTATCTCTGTATTATCATGAACGCGCCCAACAGGCCGCTCACTGAGGAATCAAAGGTCAACATAAACTTCGCCTTCAAAGAGACAAAGATGGCCTACGAATGGGTCTTCAGCAACATAAAGCTCAAGACCATCGCCTCGACCACGGACGTCGTGGATGTGGTCGACATTGCCCTGGCAAAGAAGACCGACCACATACGACTCGTCCCCGCGAATGACGTCTCGGCGCTCATGCCGGCGAACGTCGATGCATCTCAGCTCGAGATAAAGACGGTACCCGGCTCGGTCAAGGCCGACCTCAAGGCGCCGGTCAAGGCCGGAACCGTACTCGGCCAGGCTGAGATACGCTACGCCGGCGATGTCATCGAGACCGTCGACCTTGTCGCCGGCGAGGACGTCGAGCGCAGCCTCTTCGCCACAATAAAATACGGAATCAAGACTTTCCTGACGAGCAAGATCATGCGTTTCGTATACATCGGCATAGCCGTCGCAATACTTCTCATTATCCTGCTCCGCTACTACAACAAGAACATCAGGAAAAAGAAGTACAAGGTCATAAAGGGCGGCCACCGACCCGTACGTACGACAACGGGTTATCGTAAGAAATACTCACGCTCGACCGAATTCAACGACAAGAAAAACAGATAAAAAAAGCCCCGCCGAAAAGGCGGGGCTTTACATTTAAGTCTTAGTCGTCAAGG
>CAMYWC010000038.1:0-6315 GCA_947302545.1 uncultured Clostridia bacterium
GTTGCCGCCTCATATGCGAGGTTTACGGGGTGCTTGAGCGGCAGGTTCCAGATGGGGAAGGTCTCAAACTTCGCATATCCGGACTTTATGCCGCGCTTGTTGTCGTGGTAGAGCTGTGAGAGGCAGGTGGCCATCTTTCCGCTGCCCGGTCCGGGAGCGGTGATTACGACAAGTTCACGTGTTGTGTGAATATATTCGTTCTTGCCGAATCCGTCATCGGATACGATGAGCGGGATGTTTGACGGATAGCCTTCTATGGGGTAGTGACGGTATACATCTATACCGAGATTTTCAAGTCTTTTCTTGAAAGCATCAGCCGCCGGCTGATTCTGATAGCGGGTCATGACCACGCTGCCGACATAGAGGCCTATGCCTTTGAACGCGTCGATGAGACGGAGGATTTCAAGGTCGTAGGTGATGCCTATGTCGCCGCGTACCTTGTTCTTCTCTATGTCGCCCGCGTTTATCGCGATGACGATTTCAGCCTTGTCTTTCAGCTGCAGGAGCATCTGCAGCTTCGAGTCGGGCTTGAAACCGGGGAGTACGCGTGATGCATGGTAGTCGTCGAAAAGCTTTCCGCCGAACTCAAGATAGAGCTTGCCGCCGAACTGCTTTATGCGCTCTGCGATATGCTCGGACTGCATCTCCAGGTATTTCTTGTTGTCAAAACCTATTTTTGCCATACTGTGTCCACCTCTTGTGCTATTACAACAAACCTCTCGGTTTTTGTTCTGCTTGTGCAAGTGGAGAGGGTGACTGTCTTCTCCTCTCCGGTAAAGTCATATTTTTTGCCCGTCTGAAGTTCGGAGCGGGTTATGAGATCGGAAAGCCAGTCCTTCTGTGTGCTGTCGTTTTCCGTGTTGAATGTGTAAACGGGGTCGGTCACCTCGACGGTCAGGGCGGCGATTATCTCGTATTTCTTCTCCTCGTCGCCGTTTAGGATGTAGACGTACGGGTGACTGTCATAATACGCCTTTTCCTTGTACTTCTTCAGCGAGCCGAACATAGAGTCGTTCTTCGTGTTGTGGCCGTAGATGACCGTGTTTCTGTCAGCGAAGGTGCAGCCTGAATCCACGAAGATGCTGCCGAAGTCGGAATAGGCGTGATTGTAGGTGTGCTTGAGGTAGTAGGAGTTGTTGTCCGGCACAAGCAGCGGATAGTCCACCGGAGTGTCCGGGATTCTTATCCAGCCGTTGATGTCCGGATTGACCTCTTTGAGGCCCTCAAGGTCCACGGTGAAGTAGTACTTCTCCTCTTCGGTCTCTGTGCCGTCCACGTAGGAGTTCTTTGCCTCGTTGTAGATGGCATCGCCTTCCCTGTAGCTTTTCCAGATGCGGTAAAGCTGAAAAAGAGAAATGAGGGTCAGCGCGATGAAGAAGAATTCCAGAAATGTGAGAACTTTCTTTTTCACGGTGACACCTCCTTTAAAAATACTCTACTATTTTAACATATAAGCGCTCTATTTTAATACTTTATTTTCAGTTTTATTGCTATTATAATAGTTGTGTATCGCTTTTTTACACTTTAAAGAGGTATCTGATGAAAGTAAAAAGATTCGGAAAACTTACGGTCTTTTTGCTTGTCGCTCTTCTGATGGCTGCGCTTCTCTTCGGATGCAAGAAGGAGGAGAAGCCCGCGCCGACGACCGCGCCGGCGCCGACGACAACCGTCGCGCCGACTGACGCCACAACCGAGGAGCCCTCCGAGGATGAGTCTTCGGAAGGCGGCGGAGGCGGAGGAAACGGCGGCGGAAACGGTGGAGGCGGAGGCGGAAGCCAGGGCTCCGGCGGACAGCAGCAGACGACGCAGGCAAAGACCACTGCCGCGACAACGGCAAAGTCAACTTCATATTATCCGCCGCAGGTTATAGGAACCTCGGCGCCGGGCACCGCGACAGAGACTTTCTCGGACGGAACTGTAATAGATTACTCGAACTCCGCTGACGGTTACATTATGATCAAGTACAGCGGGGCCCACTCGAATGTCAGGGTGCAGATAGCGACCCCCGAAGGTCCGACCCCGACTTATCCTATCTTCTCGACCGGATGGGAGACCCTGCCGCTGACAAACGGCAACGGCACCTACAACATAAAGGTTCTGGCGAATGACGGAGGCAACCAGTACGCGGTTGCGGGCTCGCTCGCGCTTCCTGTCTCGCTGTCCTACTCGACGGCCGCGTTCTACAGACCGAACATATTCTGCAACTACAACGCGGGCACTCCCTGCGTGGGCTACGCGGCCGAGCTGACGCGAGGCTGCGACACGGAGGTCGCAAAGATAGAGGCCATCTACAACTACGTCGTAGGCAACTTCAAGTATGACTACGGAAAGGCCTCATCGGTATCGACGTCCGCTTATATACCGAACTTGAACAGTGTCTGGGCCTCGAAATCCGGCATCTGTTTTGATTACGCCTCAACCATGGCTGCCATGCTGAGAACCCAGGGCCTTCCGACCAGGGTATGCGTGGGCAACGTCAACGGAGGCACATACCACGCCTGGATAAGCGTCTATGTCAAAGGCTCGGGCTGGGTGAACGGCATAATACAATTTGACGGCAATTCATGGAAACTCATGGATCCGACATTTGCATCGACCGGCGGCAACAAGTATGACTGGTCCCAGAAGGGCAGTTATGCCGCCATGTACTACTATTGATTCTAAGGAGAAACGAAATGGCAAGACAACTTGACGGACCTTATCTCTCTTCCTTCTGTATGGAGCTCTCTCTCTGCCTCAAGGCGGGTATCTCGCTCGGTGAGGGACTCTTCATGCTCGCTCAGGATGAGACGGACAAAGACTTAAAAGAGATGCTGCAGGGTCTCTATGACAAGATGGATGCCGGCACGAGCCTCGAGGTCGCTCTCGAGGAGGCCGGATGCTTCCCGAAGTATCTCGTTGAGATGATTGAAATAGGTTCAAAGACGGGCCGCCTCGAGGCCGTTTTGAAGGCTCTCTCCGCATACTATATGCGCCAGGTCCAGATAACCCGCAGCATAAAGAGCGCGGTTGTCTATCCGCTTGTGCTTATGTTCATGCTTCTCCTTGTAATAGGAGTCCTTATCACGAAGGTACTCCCGATATTCAACGATGTGTTTAAGGAGCTCGGCGCCGAGATGAGCCCTCTCGCCGTAAGCATTATGCGCTTCGGCACGGGCGTCACGAGGTACGCCGCCGTAATTCTCGCGGTGGTCGTCGCCATCGCGATAGTCGGCGTCGTAATCAGCGCAGTGCCGAGCCTCGCTTTGAAGTTCTCAAACTTCTGGAGCAAGGTCACATCAAACAGAAAACTCTCGAAGAAGATCGCCTCAGCGCGCTTCGCGAACGGCATGGCCATGACGCTCGCCTCAGGTCTTGACACCGAGGAGTCACTCGACATGGTTGAGCGCATAACCGAGAATCCGGTCATGCTCGGCCGCATTGCGAAATGCCGCGAGTATATTAAAAACGGCGACCTCTTCGTCGACGCCGTCGCGAAGGCGGAGATCTTCGGCAGCATGTACTGCCGTATGCTCTCCATAGGCTTCAAGACGGGTACTGCCGACACCGTAATGGACGAGATTGCCCGCCGCAGCGAGGAAGAGGTGGACGAGAACATCGAGTCCGTAATCAATAAAGTTGAGCCGACACTTGTTATCATCATGTCGGTTATCGTAGGCATTATACTTCTTTCGGTAATGCTCCCGCTCATGAGCATAATGACAACCATAGGCTGAGGACAAAGAGGTTTTTAAATGGAAACTAAAGTCAGAAAACGCTCGGTGTCCGAAGTCCTTAGAGGACACCTCATGGCCATAATTTTCTTTGTGGCCGTCTTCGGATTCTTTATCTACGGCATAAGCAGTGCCGAGAGGAACTCCGCCTCGGAAGGCAGGAAGGTTCTTGAGGATAATCTCCGTAAGGCGGTTGTCTCCTGCTACGCCCTTGAGGGAGCTTATCCCGCAAGTGTGCAGTACCTGGAGGAGAATTACGGTCTGACCTATGACAAGGATAAATATGCAATCGGCTATGTGGCCTTTGCCTCAAACATCATGCCGGACATGCAGGTCATAGAGCTCGAAGAAGGGGAGGAGACTGCCCCATGAAGAGAGTGAGTATGACCGTAGACAGCCTGTTTACACTGGTCCTCTTTGCTGTATTTGCCGTTACCGTACTCTTCGTTTTAATGAGCGGAGCGGGCGTATACAAAGACACTCAGACTGTCATGACAGAGAGATACCAGGAGCGCACATGCCTCTCGTATATCACCGCCAAGGTGAATCACTACGATGAGAGCGGCAGGGTCTACATCGCCGATATTGACGGTATCAAAGCCCTCGCTGTCGATGAGCAGATGGGCGGCCTGGACTACACGACTTATATCTACTGCACGGACGGTGAGGTAAGGGAGATCATGGTCGAGAAGGGCCAGCCCTTCAAGCCCGCTGACGGTCTTTTAATCGTTGAGGCTGAAAAGCTTGAGTTTGTGCAGAAGGATAACCTGCTGAAGGTTATCTGCACGGGAGAGAGCGGCAAGACCGCATTTGTGACTCTCCATGTTGCTTCCGGAATGGGAGGTGACGCGGCGTGAAAATGAAAACCCGCTCCAAGTCATCCCTCTTCCTGATGGAGCTTATCATAGTCCTCATGTTCTTCTCGCTCTCGGCGGGAATCTGCATGAAGATTTTCTCGAGCGCGAAGGTAAAGACAAACCTTTCGCGCGACATAACAAACGCAAGTTTTGCCGCCGAGAGCCTCGCCGAGTGCTACAAGGCGCAGAAACTTGACGGAGCCGACATCTCGGCCGTCTACCCCTATGCCACGGACTACGACGGTGTCTACACCGTCTACTATGACAAGGACTGGACGATGGCCGAGGAGTACAAGGGCGCATACCGCGCGACTCTGAAGGAGCACTCCGAGGAGTATTTCACAGAGGCGCAGATAGTCGTCTATGACCGCGTCGGCAACGAACTCTTTTCCATGGTTTGCGCAGCGAGCGCAGGAAAGGAGGCGGACTGATGGAACAGAATGAAAGAAGGCCTTCCGGCATAAACATAGGCAGTGCCAGTATCATAATGGTCTTTTCGGTCCTCTGCCTCACAATCTTCGCGGTGCTGACCTTCATTACCGCGAACCATGAGTACAAACTCGCAGACAAGTCCGCAGACTACGTCAAGGCATATTACGACGCAGACACGAGGGCGGTCATAACCGAAGGCAAGATCCGCGAGATAATCGCGGACAGCGGCAGCGTCGCAGGCGCCGCCGAGGCCGTAAACGGCGCCGATATAGGCGTTACGGCCACCATCGAAGGTGACGGCTGCCGCTTCGCGTACTCGCAGAAAATGGACGACAACCAGGAACTTCAGGTGGAACTGCTTTACGGCGGCGGAGAGCTCATCACTGAAAAATGGGAGCTCGTAAATGTCGCTGACTGGAGTGCCGACGGTGAAATACATCTCTGGGACGGTGATTCATAATGGATTTATTGACACTACTTCGCGGCGCTGTAGAGCAGCAGGCCTCGGATATTTTCGTTATTACCGCTTTGCCTTTAAGCTATAAGGTGAAGGGCATAATCATGCCCGTAGACGGCTCGGGCGACGAGCCTCTGAAAGTGGCTGACGCACGCTCCCTTGTTGAGGAGATGTACGACACCGCGGGACGTCCCATGGACAAACTTTTAAAGACCGGTGACGACGATTTCTCTCTCGCCATCTCCGGCCTCTCACGTTTCCGTGTAAGTACTTATAAACAGCGCGGCACGCTTGCCGCGGTAATCCGTCTCGTCTCCTTCGACATCCCGAATTACAAGGACCTCGGTATTCCCGAGTCCGTCATGTCGATAGCCGAGAAGACGAAGGGACTTGTCCTCGTCACCGGCCCCGCCGGCGGCGGTAAGTCCACGACCCTCGCGTGCATAATCGACCGCATAAACAGGACGAGGAACGGACATATAATCACTCTCGAGGAACCCCTCGAGTACCTTCACAGGAATGACAAGTGTGTAATCTCGCAGCGCGAGATAGGCTCCGACTCGGAGGACTATGTCTCCGCCCTGCGCGCCTGTCTGCGCCAGGCTCCCGACGTAATCCTCGTCGGTGAGATGCGCGACTACGAGACTATCAAGACGGCCATGACGGCTGCCGAGACCGGACACCTCGTCATCTCAACGCTGCACACGGTCGGCGCTTCGAACACGATAGACCGTGTCATCGACGTCTTCCCGCCGAATCAGCAGCAGCAGATCCGCGTGCAGCTGGCTCAGCTGCTTCAGTGCGTGGTCTCGCAGCAGCTCATACCCACGGTTGACGGCTCTATTGTTCCGGCCTT
>CAMYWC010000039.1:0-6229 GCA_947302545.1 uncultured Clostridia bacterium
TAGAGCTGCTTTCTCTTCTCGAGAGACATGGTATATCCGGTGGGATTCTGGAAATTCGGTATTGTGTAAAGGAATTTTACTTTACAGCAGCGGCTGCTGAGCATTTTTTCAAGTGCGGCAACATCCAGACCGTCGGATTCCATGGGAACTCCGCAGAGTTTCACGCCGTATGAACGGAAGCAGTTGAGCGAGCCTATGAATGACGGATCCTCGCAGGCGACACAGTCGCCCTCATTGCAGAGGACCTTTGTCAGAAGCTCCATAATCTGTGTGGCGCCCGATGTGACAATCAGCTCGTCGGAATCAGCGCCCATATTGTATTTGTTTTTGAGATAAGTTTTCAGCTCATCGCGAAGCGGCGCATAGCCCTCGGTTATGCCGTACTGAAGTGCGGAAATCGGATCTTCACGGAAGATATCGCCCGCGATTTTCGAGATGGACTCCACGGGGAAGGCATCCGGTGCCGGATTGCCTGCCGCGAGCGAGATTACCTCGGGGTCCGAAGTGGATTTTAAAATCTCACGGACGGCAGAGGGTTTAAGTCCCGCGATTTTCTTCGAAAACTCATATGTTTCTTTAACTGCCATTTATATTCGCCTCTTTTTATGATAACCAATTTTAACATATTGCCATACCTTTGACAACGCAATTTTCGCGGTTTATAATGGTATTGTAATTTATAGTAAAGGAGTACTTTTATGCCACTTGTAAACACCATAGACATGTTCAAAAAGGCCTATGACGGCGGCTATGCCATAGGCGCTTTCAACGTAAACAACATGGAAATCGTGCAGGGTATTATGTCGGCAGTCGGAAAACTCAATGCTCCCGTAATACTTCAGGTTTCCGCAGGCGCAAGAAAGTATGCCTCTCACCCCTACCTCGTTCATCTTGTAGAGGCTGCTCTTGAAGAGAATGACTCCCCCGTCGCTCTTCACCTCGACCACGGTGCAGACTTCGAAATCTGCAAGGACTGCATTGACGGCGGTTTCACATCCGTCATGATAGACTGCTCCTCCAAACCGTTTGAGGAGAACATTGCAGAGACAAAGAAAGTTGTCGAGTATGCCCATGAGCGCGGCGTCACCGTAGAGGCCGAACTCGGCTCACTCGCCGGCGTAGAAGACGACGTACAGGTATCCGCTGAGGATTCCTCTTACACCCGTCCCGAAGAAGTTGAGGAGTTCGTATCCCGCACGGGCTGCGACTCACTTGCAATCGCCATAGGCACAAGCCACGGCGCCTACAAGTTCACTGCCGACCAGTGCACGAGAAATGCCGACGGCATCCTCGTTCCTCCTCCGCTCCGCTTCGACATCCTCGAAGAGGTAAGCCGCAGACTTCCGGGCTTCCCGATAGTCCTCCACGGCGCATCTTCGGTACCTCAGGAGTTCGTTAAAATCATCAACCAGTACGGCGGTCAGATGCCTGACGCGATAGGCATTCCGGAAGAACAGCTCCGTAAGGCTGCCACGCTCGCCGTCTGCAAGATCAACATCGACTCCGACATCCGTCTCGCCATGACGGCCGCTATCCGCAAGCACTTTGCCGAGAATCCGTCACACTTTGACCCGCGTCAGTATCTCACACCTGCCCGCCAGGCTGTTGAAGACATGGTCGCTCACAAGATTGTCGACGTCCTCGGCTGCGACGGAAAAGCATAAGAACAAAAAAATAACCCGGCTCATACGAGCCGGGTTTTTCTTTTAATAAAGCTTATTTTTCTTCAGGAACTCAATGCCGTAGTTGGCGCAGCGCTTCGAGAAGTTCTGGACCAGGCAGTGGCCCGCCCACTTGATTGTGTGAATTTCGGTGCCCTTCGGGAGGGAATCAGAGAGCTTCTTCACCTTGCTCTTCGGAACGAAGAGGTCAAGTCCGCCCCAGACCAAAAGCACGGGCTGCTTAATCTTGTCCATGTCCTCATAATCGGGATGTGAGGCCTTTGAACTCATATAGCAGAGACCCTTGCCGGTGTCCCTGAGTTTGAGCGAATCTGCGGCGAGTGAGACGTCGTACTTTGCAATGTAGCGCGGCGAAGCCGTAGCGATGAGAAGCACGAGTTTCACGAGCGTGTCATACGGCATGACATATTTCAGTGCCGTATCCATGATGGCACCCATGGGCTTACTTGCGAACATTATCGACATGGGTTTCGGTACATTGAACATGAACATGGGCGCATAGAGCATGTACGCGGCAGCCTTGTCATAGTCGGTATTCGCGATGTCAAGAGTTACGGAGCCGCCCATGGAATGGCCGACAATAATCCACTTGCCGGGATTCATCTCCTTTGAGTCGAGCTCATCGATTAAAGCAAGAAGGAGTTCAAGACGCGGCACATAGTTTATTCCCTTGGTCTCTCTTGTCGAGTAACCGAAGTCGGGAAGGTCAACACGTACGCAGCGGAAGCCGCTCTTCGTATATCTCTCAACCAGTTCATCGTAAAATGTCGTGTTACAGCCGAAGCCGTGAATCATGAACATCTTACCCTTTTCTTTTCCTTTTGCGGGGTCTGTGCGGTAATGAATCTTGTAATCGCCGTATGAGAAGTATTCGCTGTTTGCAAACGGCCATCCCGCCGTCTGTTTGTTTTCGGCGAACTCAATGGTCTTTAAAAGTTTCATTTTTTATCCCCTCTTTTATTCAGGCAATAATGCCGTTTCTCTTAAGGAATGCAAGGGATTCGTCACATAATTCCGGTGCGCAGTTCTGAACGAGGCAGTGGCCGGCAAGCGGTGTGACGGTGACATCGGGATCTTTGAGAGCTCCCTGGAACTTCTTTACGAATGACGGCATGTTGAAGAGGTCCATCTTGCCCCAGAAGAGTTTAATCGGAAGATCTACCTTTGCCATATCCTCATAGATAGTGGGTTTTGCGCGGGCCATCATATAGCACATGGCAGTACCGCTCTTCGGAACAGTGAGGCCGTCCGCAAATTTCTTTGTATCAAAGAGTGCGGAGTAGCGTACATCGACCGTCATGAGCATAATAACGGACTTGACGACGGGGTCATGTGAGCACGCGGGGCCGAAGATCTTGTCCATGAGGTCACAGACAGGATCGAGTGTTACGAGATTCTTTACGAACTCAGGAGCATTGACTGCTGCCATGGGAGCGTAAAGCATGACGCATGAAAACTTATCCTTATGCTCGTTTGCGAGGTTCATGGCAATGCCGCCGCCCATTGAGTGGCCCATTAAAATCCACTTGCCGGCAGGCACTCTGCCCGAATTGTCAACGAGTTCGAGGACGTGCATAAGAAGCTGCTCACGCGGAATGGGGGCAACATCCTTGGTCTCACGGGTTGAGAAACCGCAATCCGGGACATCCGGGCGTACACAGATAAATCCCTTCTTTGTGAGAATTTCAACCATCTCGTCCCAAAATCTGGAGTTGCAGGCAAATCCGTGAATCAAAAACATCTTACCGGCAACGGGAACTCCCGCAGAGGGGAAATCAACCTGGTAGTGGATGTTGTAGTCGCCCTCTTTATAGTAGCGGCTGTTTTCATAGGGCTTACAGTCAACGGGCTCGACTATAGTCTCGCGGGCTGTCTCCTGGAGCCATTTCCAGCCGTGCACACAGGCAACGCCGAGTGCGGAAACGGCAGCAGTTCCTCCGAGTGTAACTGCAACACCGAGTCTTGCAAAATTCTTTCTGTTCATACGAAAACCTCCCGATGTGTTTACGAACACGTTCATATAACATATATATTATACTTTATACCATTGTAAGATTACAAGAACTTCTGCAATTTAGCACTCTCCATCTTTAAGTGCTAAATGTTTACAATTTGTTCACACATTTTGAAAAAAAGGTGCTATAATATGACTTGTAAGAAACCAAAAGGAGGTTTTAATTATGAGGAATTTCTTAACACTCTATGATCCTTTCAGAGAAATGGACAACTTCGAACGTCACTTCTTTGACTCTCCTTTCTTCGGCACATCCACTTCCACCATGGCAGGCTTCGGAACTGATATCACCGATGAAGGTGACTCATATAAGCTGACAGCCGATCTTCCCGGCTTCTCAAAGGACGACATCAAAATCGACGTCAACGACAACACTCTCACCCTTTCGGCAGAGCGTCACTCCGAGTATGAGGAGAAAGAGAAGAAGGGCAAGTATATCAGAGTCGAGCGTTCTTACGGCTCGTACTCCCGTTCATTCGACCTGACCGGCATCAAGTCTGACGACATTACGGCCAGCTACGAAAACGGTGTCCTGACACTTGAACTCCCCAAGGAGGAAGAGGTCAAGCCTGTATCCCGCAGACTTGAAATCAAATAACATTAAAATCCATAAACTCAAATGCGAAGGACCGGTGCCCAGCGGCACCGGTCCTTTGTTTTTATTATTCGGTTTAACCATTGCCCCATTTGAGGACATAAATCGCGACTTCGCGGCTGCCCCACTGGATGCATTCGTTATATGTGTCAAAGTAGAGGTCTATTGTAATGCCGCTGCCGTTGTAGGCGAATCCGCCCGTGTCGGCCGCAATACAATATCCGTAAGTGTACTTGCCGTCTGTTGTTACGACATAGAGCTCGGAACCGTAAGGTATCTGTCTCGGGTCAACCGCAACATGGCCTGACTGAGCGAGTCGGCCGGAGGCGGTGCCCTTGCCCGGAGTCGAGTAGTACGCAGTGGAGTAACCGACTATCGTGGTGATTACATTGGTCGGTATACCGTCCTTAAGCGGATAGGGCATCGGGATTGCCGAAAGCTGCGAACCGGTCGCGAGCATCTTGACCTTGGTGCCGGAGACAACAATCTTGTTGACCGCGGCTGAATCGACCTTCTCTGAGAGTTTTGTCGATTTCGCCACCTTGCCGTTTACCAGCTTATCTCTGTAAACAACAGTCTTAGAGCCGTTCTTTCCCTCCTGTTCCACCTTGGTATCACCCTTGTAGACATCAGCGGAGGTCTTATAAATTGTCTCGTAGCGGATTGTTTCAACGGCCGTGCGCTCCTCGTAAGTTACGCGGTAGACATTGATAGAGTTACCCGCTTTGAGCTCGGTGTTCAGGGACGGGCTTACCTCGTCCTCTTCACCGAGCTTGATGCCGAGTTTCGAAAGCACGTCAGAAACGGTTCCGGAGAGGAACTCCGCTTCAAGCTGCTTTCCGTCAACATAGACATCGACAGTAAAGGCTCTCGTTATTTTAATTGTCATATCGGCTACAAGGGGATCTGTCTCCTTGTAGTTCATCTTGTCGGCAGGTCTGCATTTGAGACCCGCTTCAGCGAGTGCGTCTGAAACAGTACCCGCAATCATGACTTCGTAGATTTCTCCGCCGTCATCGATTGTAATCGGAATCGCACGCTTGACGATAAGCTTGTTACCCTTTCGCGCACTTTTTCCGACAAAGAAGCTCGAAGAATCAAGGCTGTCTTTTTCCCCAAGGGTTACGCCCGCCTGATCCAGAATCTTCTGGGCACTCTGTTCAGAAGTAGTGACCTTAATCACCGCGCCGTCCGCTTCCACATTTACCGTGTACGTCGACATGGCCGAAGCCATAATCGTTCCCACGACAAAAATTGCCAGAAACAGCATTGCAAGGACGCGTCCGGAGATAGGTGTAAAGGCACTGTACTTGCCTTCTGTTTTTCCCATCCAAGATCTCCTTTGGCAAAACCCCGAAATTGATTTTGCGCGGTTATTATAGGTAATTATTTATATAATGTCAAATTTATAAGAGGGGTGTTTTTGTGCACCTTTACTAAAAAATTGTTAAAAATTACAAGTTGTAACTTTTTTATTTTTCCCATTTGGAAAAATATGGGTAAAAAGTTTGGGCATTTTATAAGAAAATGCCCAAGTAACCGATTTGTAACCGTTTTTGCCCGTTTTTTCGGGTTTTTCGCCCCACCGGGCGACAGTTTTCAGCCTTTACAGAGTTTCGTCTATTCTCCGAGTTTCAAGTCGCCCTCTTTAATCCATCCGAGTTTGCGCTCGACCTGACCGAAGACAAAAGTCAGGATTGCGGGAAGGACGACGGCGATTAAAACGAGGCCTGCCCAGTCAATGCCCGCGGGCGAGATTGCGGCGGCGCCGTTTGCGACGGCAGCCTCAGACGGATTGAGCCAGCCGGTGATTACACCGATAGGTCCGCAGAAACCGCAGGTGCCCATTCCGGAATTTATGGCGGCACCGTTCATCTGAAGTTTGAAGAGGCAGGTCGCAATCGGACCCGTAATCGCGGACGTTACGATCGGCGCGAT
>CAMYWC010000040.1:0-6167 GCA_947302545.1 uncultured Clostridia bacterium
TATCTTCGTACAGACGTTATCGTGACGTCCCGCGTACTTTATATACTCATAGCCGATTCCCATAACTACAGGCAAAACGAGGAGTTTTGCAAGTACCCAGACTATTCTGCTGGCGCGCAGCCAGGGGAAGATCAGGACGAGAATCGTCGCTATGAAAATACTCAGAATCATGAGCACGAACATGAAGCTCGTTCCGCAGCGCGGATGGAAGCGGATCTGCTTCCTGACGTTCTCCACGGTGAGCTCCTCATTGTTCTCATAGCAGAAGATTGTCTTGTGCTCCGCACCGTGGTACATGAACACGCGCTTTATGTCCTTCATCTGCGAGACTGCCCACATATAAAAGATGAAGATGATTATCTTGATGATACCCTCAACCAGGGGCTGAAGATTGTGCTTCGCTATGCCGCCCGAGAAGACATATTTGTCGAGAAGGTCGTTTATCAGCGCGGGCAGGTACATAAAGAGACCGAGAGCGAGCACCACGCCGAGAATTGCCGAAATAACGCCGATTACGGGCATTACCTTGTCGCTGAAATGCTCATTCAGCCACTTGTCGACCTTCGACTCGGACTCGGAATCCTCAAGGCCGGACTTCTCGGCGGATTCCATGAGACACTTGTAACCGAAGGTTATGGACTCGACGAAATTCACTACGCCGCGGATTACCGGAACACCCGCTATTTTATACTTGTCGCTCAAAGGATGGAGTTCCTTCTCGGTTATCTCTATCTCTCCGTTCGGAAGGCGGATACCCATCGCAGCTACATGCTTTCCGCGCATAACTATACCCTCTATGAGGGCCTGTCCGCCTATTAAAGTTTTCCTGGAATCAGACATCCGGTTGCTCCTCTTCTGTTTCATTTGCCGCAGGTATTGTCTCCGCCACCTCAACATATTCTATGGGCAGCGTCACGGTCACGGTAGTGCCCTCGCCGAGTACTGAAGCGATATCGAGCGTACCGTTGTGCATCGTAACTATCTCATCGCAGACCGCAAGACCTATGCCGCTGCCCTTGACTGAGATATTGGACTTATAGAACTTCTGCTTGACCTTCGGAAGATCCTCCTCCGAGATGCCGCAGCCGGTGTCTTCAACCGTAACTTTCAGCGTAGCTGCGCCTTCTTCGCCCGGAATAATCTCGGCCGAGACGAAGACCTTGCCGCCCTGCTCATTGTACTTGAAGGCGTTGTCCAGTATGTTTACGAATACCTGCTTTAAGCGGTCGGCATCGCCGACCATGGGCGTCGGGTTGTGCGGGGCGTTGTAAATGAGCTCTATGCCCTCGCGCATCGACCTTTCCTTGAAGACGAAGATTGTCTCGTCAAGTTCGGCCAAAGCGTCTATACGGTCCGTTCTGAGCGTCAGACGGCCGTTTACGATGCGTGAGAGGTCAAGCAGGTCATTTACGACGTTTGTCAGACGACCCGACTCATTTATGATAACTTCAATTCCACGCTTCGTGAGTTCGGGATCGGTGTCCCCTACATCGAGCAGAGTCTCGCCCCAGCCCTTTATGGCCGTGAGCGGGGTCTTCATCTCGTGTGAAACGGTGGAGATGAAATCATTCTTCATTTTATCGGTGGAGCTTATCTCCTCTACCATGTAGTTTATGTTGTTTGCAAGCTCCGAAATTTCATCCTCGTACTTCTGCGGCGGTGCGCGGGCAGTGAGGTCACCCTCCGCGACGCGTGTAGCTATCTTGTTTATCTCATTTACGGGACTTATGATCGAGTCGATGAACAGAATACCCGAAATGATGATAATAAGTACGAGTATCAGGAATACGAAGAAGATGATTATGAAGAGTTTTCCCTGCTGGTTTTCAAGATCGGCAAGGGAGATGATATAGCGCACCGCGCCCGTCTCCTCGCCGTTTGATGTAGGCAGCAGGAAGGTCTGCGCCGCTATTGACTCGCCCGAACTGCTGGTTCCTTTGTAAGTCGCCGTACGGGTCTCGCTTTTCAGCGCCGCCTCATAATCGGGAATGGTCTGGGGTTCAATGCTGAATCCCGAGGAAGATACGACAACACGTCCCGTGCTGTCGATGACCCAGACTTCCATGACATCTTTCTGCTGAAAGTTCTGGACGTATTCGCGTGCACCCGTCTCAAACCTGTCCGAGGTGCCGCCTATGTATTGAGAGAAGTAATTCGCGACCGAGTTCGAATACTGCGAAGAGAGCTTGTTCGTCACGGTCGACATGTAGAATCGCTGAATGATAATAAGGAACACAACGGCAAAAATCAGAAGGATAATCCAGACGATGAGAAAGGTGTTGAGCACCCAACGTCTGGCAATACCGGAAAGAGGTCGCTTTTCCGCTTTTTTCTGTTCCTTTTTCTCTTCTTCCAAAGCTGCCAATCGTGTCCCTCCTTTCAAAGAGATTTAAGAAATGAAATTTATACAACCCACTTGTATCCAAGTCCCCAGACCGTCGTCAGGTGTCTCGGATTCGAAGGAGTATCCTCTATCTTTATACGAAGACGTCTGATGTTGACGTCTACTATCTTCTCCTCGCCGTAGTAGGAAGCGCCCCATACCTCCTTGAGGATGTCGGTACGCGAAAGTGCGGCCGAGGGGTTCTTGAAGAAGTATTCCATAATCTGGAACTCGACCTGGGTCAGGTCGACAAGTTCGCCGTTTTTGGTCAGGGTTCGTGCGCGGATATCGAGCACGAACTCGCCGAGCTCAATAACGGACGGCGCGGTGTTTGAACCGCCCGCGTTCATTACAACGCGGCGGTGAACCGAATCCACGCGGGCCATGAGCTCGGCCGGTGAAAACGGCTTTGTGACGTAGTCATCAGCGCCGACAAGAAGTCCGGTGACTTTGTCCATCTCCTCGGTCTTTGCGGTCAGCATGATGATGCCGAGGCTCGATGACTTCTCACGGAGGCGTTTGCACACCTCTATGCCGTCCATCTCGGGCATCATTATGTCGAGGAGAGCGACATCAAAGTCACCCTTGGCGGCCTCGTACGCCTCTATGGCCTCGCGGCCGTTCTCGGCCTCCGTGACCGTATAGCCGCTGCGCTTTAAGTTTATGACTATAAACTCGCGGATAGCGGCTTCATCTTCAGCAACAAGAATTTTCTTCATACAAATTACCTCTCTATGTCAAAGTGTCAAAAAAAGTGAAACTGTTTTCTATGAGTTCATTGGTGAAGCCCATGGCCTCTCCTACGCTCGTCAGGGTACCATATACGGCCATGCCGCCGTGTACGACCTTGAATGTATAGGTGTCCGACTCAGTCATATCGGCATTCTTCTTGACGAGGAAGGTAAAGAGCGGTTCTGCCCTCTCCTCTCCGTCATCACTTCTGTAGAACGTCGTACAGGAGTCATCGGACAGACGATAAGCGAGCATATAATCCTTGAAGTCCGCAGGGACCTCAAAGTAACATCCGAGAGTGGTGTTTACAAATCCGTAGGATATGGGGCTTAAGCCGTCAGTGACCGGAGTTGACCAGGCAAAGAGCGGCAAGGCCACCTCTTTTACGACCTGCGCACCGCCGTCATTTGCGATAATCGGTATCTCCATGGCCCCGTCCTTATCTATGTCCATTGACGGGACAGCAGGGCTGCGCAGGGTCAGGCTGTTCGAGAGCGTGTCGGAATCGAGCAGAGGAGCAACAAGGGCCCGCTCCGTGTCATCCCACCAGATTACCTCGGTAATCATGGCGTCGTCGCCCTTATAAGCGTCCAGGAAAGCGATTGACTTTCCGTCCGCGGTAGTTTCGAGTTTAAGTGAGTGGTAGGCAGAGACAGAGGCGTCCAGCGACACGTTCTGTCCTATCTGCGAGATTGTTCCGTCCGGAGCCTGTTTCAAAAGGCTCGCATAGGATTTGGGCAGGTTCTGGTCCGTATTGTCGAGCCAGGTAACCAGAACCTCATTGAAGCCGTCCGAGTCCATGTCGGCCACGGCTCTGTAGGTATAGGACTGATTGACGAGGGCATCGAGTTCGAGCACTCCCGCTTCGTCCTTTGTCACCGAGTGAATGGTGAGGGTCTTGGCAGTAGTTGTTTCAAAGACACTCCAGCAGGTCAGGAGTTCCATGTGTCCGTCCTTGTTCAGGTCGTCAAAGTCAATCGAGATGACCTTGGCGCCGTAACCCGGCTCATCATAGACACTCTTCCACACCTCGCGGACCCGGTCGAGCACGTTTACGCGCACGGTCGACTCATCGGATTTGAGCGTGTAGAAGACTATGGCCTCGTCCTGTCCGTCACCGTCGATATCCTTCAGGACATAGGCGGAGCGGTAATCGCCCGCCGTCGGATACTGAAGGACTATGCCGGACTTATCCTGGACAGAGGCCTCAAAGGCACGCTGAATCTCGAGCTTGTCGCCCGTGAGCCCGGGCGGCGCCAGAAGGTCCGTCGGAGATTCGAGTTGTATTGCAAAAAACAGAAGAACCGGAAGCAGCGCCAACGCTACGGCATAAAAAGCATACCAGTATTTTCTTTTCATAAAGCGCCGCCCCCTTTCTTCATAACTTCTGATTATTCGCCGAGTCTGATTACGACCTCGACTTTCTGATCCGGATCAATCGGGATGGCATCTTTCATGCCGGAGAGATCCATGCTGATTCTGTTGACTCCCTCCTCAAGTTTGGAGAAGTCAATCGTTCCTATGCTTACCGCATCGAGCGAAGCGCGTTTCTTCGCGTCAACTGCAACCTGAACAGTCTCGGGAAGATATGTCACCTCGGGCGGATTTGTCAGGTAGTTCGCCGGTACTTTTTCAAAATCAACCGTCACCGGAAGCTCTGCGAGAGTATAGACCGGGATGGTGATTGTGATATCATCAGCGCTCGGTGTTAAAGTGAGATATCTGATTTCGGCTCCGTAGGCATCCGCAACTGTCAAAACAGCAGGCAGAGTCTCGGTTGCCTTGAGATTGCCCTTCGTCTGTACAGTCGCGACTATGTGCTGAATCTTCTCAACCTCTGTCGCGGGACCGGAGACGGAGATCTTCTCCACGGAAGGTATCGGGTCCGCCGTAATGTACTCATCGGAAGCGATGAGGTTCTCGGCAAGACACTCAACATTTGTCTCTACCAGGAACTCCGCGGTCTTTGGTGTGTCAAAATAAACTTCCACGTTGTCCATAGACTTTGAAACTATGGTGTAGGATGCGTCGGGATTCTTCGCCGTGGCTTTAAGCTGAAGCGAATAGACACCGGGCGCGTCAACGTGCGATGTAACTGCCGTGACAGTGAAGTCATTTGCGGACAGTACATTGTCGCCGACAAGATAGCGCTTGCCCTTTACGGTGATGTCGATGTAGAGCTCATCGACACCGAAGGCCTCATAGCCGAGCTGTGAAGGTACGCTGTCATCTATAGTTACTTTTACGTTCTCAACTACGCGCTCAACTTCGGGCGCCTGATTGATGGCGATTGAAATCCATACGACTGAGGCCAGTATGAAGGAGATTACAAGCCTGGATTTCGGATTTTCGAGCAGTCTCTGGATGAGACCTTTATTTGAGCTCTTTTTCTCATTTGCCACGCTTGTCACCTCCCACCGGAATCTTCAAAAACTCAAGGAGTTTCTCGCGCGCCTCACCGTCGGTGATGTTGCGCGTAAGATGACCGTTGCGTGCAATGGAGATTGCACCGGTCTCCTCTGAGATTACAAGAACCAATGCATCGCTCTGCTCAGACATACCCACAGCGGCCCTGTGGCGCGTGCCTAGGTCAGATGAAATAGGTCTTGAGGTGAGCGGAAGGATACATCCCGCAGCATAGAGCTTGCAGTCCCTTATGATGGCAGCTCCGTCATGGAGAGGAGCCTTCGGGTAGAAGATATTGCCTATCATCTCGGATGTGATCTCCGCGTCAAGCTTTGTTCCCCTCTCGGCAATCTCTCCGAGGGGAGTGTCCTTCTCAAATACCATGAGTGCGCCTATGCGCTTGTCACTCATGTCAGAGACCGCGCGGAATATCTCGTTGACGGCCTTGTCGACACGCTCGTTATACTCCGTGGCTTTCTGGTTATATGTTGTCTTGCTGATAATACCCTTCAGTGAAGAGATGGCCTTCGTCGTCTTACCCATGTTCTCGAGAAGTTTTCTTATCTCGGGGGCGAAGATGACGACGAGTATCAGAAGGATATTGTCAAATACTGTCTTGAACAGGTATGAGGATGCCTGCATGTTG
>CAMYWC010000041.1:0-6089 GCA_947302545.1 uncultured Clostridia bacterium
TTGATAATCTGATTATCCTGACCTGTGAATTTCTTATGTTCTGCACTGTCAAAAAGTTTTAAGTCATAGAGAAAAATGTCCGTATACGGGAGGACGGCGTCAAGGGCCTCCTTTGAACAAAAGCCGCTTGTGTCAACAGCCGTGTGAACACCCGCTTCCTTAAACTTCGCAAGAAGCTCCGCGGCTTCCCTGTACTGCATAAGAACCTCTCCTCCGGAGAGAGTGACGCCGCCGTCCTCTCCCCAGAAGGAACGGTCCTTGATGAGCTCATGATAAAGCTCATCGACCGATTTCTCAAGGCCCTTCATCTCCAGAGCTTCGGTCGGGCACTCCTTAACACAGGTGCCGCACGCCGGACATTCCGGGATGATATGCATACCGGTCTCATCGAGTGTCATACCATGCTTGGGGCAGATCTCAATACAGCTCTGACAGCCTATGCAACGTATTCCTATCCACTCGACATGACTCTTCGGGTCGATACTCTCCGGGTTATGGCACCATGCGCATGCCAGCGGACAGCCCTTGACGAAGAGCGTTGTGCGAAGGCCGGGACCGTCTTCCGTAGACATTCTCTGAATGTTTAAAATCCTCATTAATTAGTATCCTTTATGGCTCTCACGAGCAATAATTTCATCCTGAAGTTCTCTGCCTATTGTGACGAAGTAGGCGTTGTATCCGGTGATACGAACAAGCAGATGCTTGTAATCCTGCGGATGCGCCTGTGCGTCGCGGAGAACATCTGCGTCAAGAATATTTACCTGAAGTGCAGTACCGCCGTTCTTACAGTAGCCGCGAAGGAAGGACTTGAACTTCTCCTTGTGGCCCTCATCTGCAATAAGAGAGGTATTGAATGTAATTGTGTGTGAAGCGCCGTTCGGCAAATAGTTGTAGTAACCTTCAAAGTCACCGTCTTCACCCGCTCCGCCGAGTGCAATGCCTACCGAGTTGGCATTGGCGGTAGGACCGTTCGTGTCCGCGCCGTTTGAAGGACAGATGGCGTTGGAGAGGAACTGATTGCACTTTCTGCCGTCAGCGGAAGCTTTGAGAATGAAGCTTGAACCGATCCAGTAGTTCCAGGAGAGCATGCCCGGACGGAACTGTCTGTGCGTACACTTCGTCTTGTACTTCCAGACCTCATCGCTCCAGTTTTTCATAACAAGCTGGGCAAGTTTGTCAGCCTCATCTTCATTGCGGCCGTATTTCGGGCACTTGTTCTTGGCAATAGCCTGAAGTTTTTCATGGCCTTCCCAGTTATCGTTAAGTGCCTTTACGAGCTCCTCAAGTGTGCAGATCTTCTCATCATAGACAAGATACTTGACCGCAAGGAGACTGTCGACTGTTGTCGCGAAAGTAACGCCTTCCATTGTTACGCAGCGTATCTCAGGACCGCCGCGGGTAATGTCGAGCGCTCTGTCGGCGCAGCCGTTTACGAGCGTTGAAAGATAAGGTGTCGGATTGAACTTACAGCGGATACTCTCGGACTCCTCGTATGTATCAACAAGTTTCTTTACAATGTAAGCTGTCTGAACCCTGTAGGCCTCCCAGAACTTCTCCCATGTGTCAAGCTCGGCGAGCGTACCTGTCTTCGGTCCGTCCTGAGTGAGCTTAGACCACTTGCCTGAAAGGTCATCATAATACGGAGCCATATCCTTGCCGTTGCCGTATACAAGCTCCATCGCCTTTAAAAGGTTCAGGTTGTTGTCAACCGTACCGCTTCTGTCGTTGCCCACCATCGTATTCTCAAGACAGCCGACTGATGCGTAATCGTATACATTGTCCTTGTTTATCTTGTCCTCAAGGCCCGCCATCTTGCCCTCGCGGAGCATGCCGGCCATTGAACGCTCATCGAAGTTGAGCAAAAACGGAGCGCCCTGGCTCTTTGAAATCATATCAACAACCTTGTCGATGAGTTTCTCGGGAGAATTGTTGTGAAGTCTGACGTTAGGCTTCGGCTCAAGAATCGGGCTCATATCGTCGATGACATCGAGCATGAGATATGTAAGGTCGTTTGTGAGGTCCTCGCCGTCCTTGCCCATACCCGAAAGGGAGATGAGCTGACCGTAGCCTGCGGTGATGCCCTGATTTCCGCCTACGCGGATCTGCGCGTCATAAACCGTATTGCAGTGAAACCAGAAGCATCCGAGAATCTCTTTCATGAATTCCTCTGTCATGCCCTCTTCAATTGACTTCTTATAGAAGGGATAGAGATACTGGTCCATACGGCCGAATGATACGCCGGGACCCGGATAACGCTCATCTGACATGATAAGGAAGTGAGTTGTCCAGAGGGCCTGGATTGCCTCCCAGAAATTCTCCGGAGGATTCCAGGGAACCTTGGCGCAGTTCTTCGCCATTGTCTCAAGTTCCTCCCTGCGCTTGGGGTCATCCTCCTTGGCAGCGCACTCAAGACAGTAAGCGGAGTATTTCTCCATAAGTTCCTTCGGCATGAGACAGGCAGTCATCATGGCCCGAAGCTGGGCTCCTTTCTCACCGTTCTTATCGGCATCGGAAAGCTTGTTGTAAAGGCCTTCGATGTATTCATACTCGCCCTTAAAGCCGTGCTTTAAAATCTTGGCGTAATCGGGAATAACGTGACCGCTTGTGGCACCGCTGTTTCCGTAGCCGTGCTGAATAATCCAGTTCGCGTCAGCACGCGCGGCCTTGACCAGTTTGTCACGTTCCTTCTGCTCTTTCCTGTTGAGGCACATTGAGTAAACCATGTTGAACCTCGCGCCGCAGAGAAGGTCTCCGGGCAGGATTTCAACAGGACATTTTTCCGCAACTGCCTTCTTCGTGAAAATAGCTTTTCTCTCAACTATTGACTTCTTCCAGAATTCGTCATCAACAGGGATAACTTCGGCTGACGCCTTGAAAGAAGCAGTGAATGGAGACATATAAGTAAACATCTCCGGAACAATGAAATAAGTCGTCTGATCAAACTGTACATCCCAGGGCGTACCGGTTGTGTAAGATAAATATTCATTATTCCACTTACGGTTGTTGCCTTCGAAATAGTAGTCGCGAAGCCATTTGACTCTCGGACTCAATTTACCCGGCTGTTTTACGGCATTCTCATATTTCGGCGCCATAAACACTCCTCCTTTTTACATAAAAATTTGACCACGTACAAATATGTGCATATAAATTTTATCATATACATTTAAAGCAAACAATAAAAAACGGAAAACATGGACACCTGTGCATAAAACAAAAGACCTTCGGGTTATTCCCGAAGGTCTTTGTCTGTAATATTAAATTACTTAAGAGTAACCTTAGCGCCGACTTCTTCAAGCTTAGCCTTAGCTGCCTCAGCGTCTTCCTTGCCCATTGCTTCTTTGATTACCTTGGGTGCGCCGTCAACAAGAGCCTTAGCCTCAGCAAGACCGAGAGCTGTGATCTCACGAACAACCTTGATTACCTTAATCTTCTCTGCGCCTACCTCTGTAAGCTCAACATCGTACTCGGACTTCTCTTCAGCTGCGCCACCGGCTGCTGCTGCAGGACCGGCAACTGCTACTGCTGCAGCTGCTGATACGCCGAATTCTTCTTCTACTGCGTGTACGAGCTCTGAAAGCTCAAGAACTGACATCTTTTTGATCTCTTCAAGAAGAGCTGCTACTTTATCTGCCATTGTTTTAATCCTCCAATGCTAATCATTTAAGTTATTACTTCATTTTTTAAAGGTTTGGTCGTTAAGATAAATCTTAACTCCTCAATTACCGCGGTCGAATAAAACTCTCCACCGGAGACTTTTATTCTGCGGCTGCTGCAGGTTCCTCTGCGGGAGCTGCCTCTTCAGCTGCAGGTGCTTCCTCTGCGGGAGCTTCCTCTGCGGGAGCTGCCTCTTCAGCTGCAGGTGCTTCCTCTGCGGGAGCTGCCTCTTCAGCTGCCGGAGCCTCCTCTGCGGGAGCTGCTTCTTCAGCCTTCGGAGCTTCCTCCTTGGCGGGAACCTCTTCACCGCTCTTGTCAACAACTGCCTGAAGTACACGGGCAAATGCTGCGATAGGAGCGTTGAAAGCGTTGCAAACTGTTGCAAGAAGAACGTCCTTCGTAGGAAGATCTGCAAGGCTGTTGATTGTTGCAAGATCAACAACTTCACCATCCATGAAGCCGCTCTTGATGTTGAAGTCCTTGTGAGAATCAGCGAACTTCTTAAGGATACGGGCCGGAGCTACGTAATCCTCTTCACAGAGTGCAAGAGCTGTTGTTCCGGAAAGGACTGCCTCAAGACCTGCAAGACCTGCCTCCTCAGCTGCACGCTTGAGGATAGAGTTCTTTACAACCTTGTATTTGACGTTGTCCTTACGGAGTTCGGCACGGAGTGCCGTATCGTCTGTAACGGTAACGCCGCTGTACTCAACGAGCACGCCTGTGCATGCTGCCTTAAGTTCTTCGGCGAGAGCCGCAACTGCTTGTTTCTTGGTTTCAAGTACGCTTGCGCTTGGCAAAATATTCACCTCCTATGAATATTAAAAGCCCTTCCTTGTCTGCACAAGGAAGGGCATTAAAGACATAATAAATATGTTTTAATCCGTCTTTCCTCGGCAGGTAAGGTTGTGACCTGTTACGTCTTTCGACACCTGCTGTCTTAGGTGGACAGCGAGAATATACTAACACACGCAGGTACGCGTGTCAATACCAAAATTATTTCTCTGTGGGAGCCATTAAATACTTGTTCGCAGCAAACTTAACGCCGGGGCCCATTGTCGCTGCAACTGCGCATGACTTAATGTACTGGCCTTTAAGTGCTGAGGGTTTAGCTTTAACGATTGCTTCCATGAGAGCGTCAAGGTTTTCACCGAGCTTATCAGCGCCGAATGAAGCCTTGCCGATGGGGCAGTGGATGATGTTCGTCTTATCAAGACGATACTCAATCTTACCTGCCTTAGCCTCTTCTACGGCCTTACCTGTGTCAGGTGTAACCGTACCGGCCTTCGGTGTGGGCATGAGACCACGGGGACCGAGTACCTTACCGAGACGACCGACGAGACCCATGCAGTCAGGGGCTGCGATAGCTACGTCGAAGTCAAGGAAGTTCTCGTTCTGGATCTTCTCAACGAGGTCCTCAGCGCCTACGATGTCAGCGCCTGCGGCCTCAGCTGCCTTAGCTGCATCGCCCTTTGCGAAAACAGCTACGCGAACCTTCTTACCTGTACCGTTAGGTAAAATTACGGCACCGCGAACCTGCTGATCAGCGTGACGTGAGTCAACGCCGAGACGGATATGAGCTTCGATTGTCTCATCGAACTTAGCTGTTGATGTCTTTACAGCGAGGTCAAGTGCTTCTTTAGGATCATATACTTTAGTTCTGTCAACGAGCTTTGCAGCGTCAACATATTTCTTTCCGTGTTTCATTATTCTTTACCTCCCAACAAGATTAATCAACAACAGTGATGCCCATGCTGCGAGCTGTACCCATGATCATGGATGTGGCTGTCTCGATGTTAGCCGCATTGAGGTCGGGCATTTTCTGCTCTGCAATCTTCTGGCACTGTTCTTTTGTGATTGTTGCAACCTTATTCTTGTTAGGTTCACCTGAAGCCTTCTCAATGCCGCAGGCCTTCTTGATGAGGACTGCTGCAGGAGGAGTCTTTGTGATGAATGTAAAGCTGCCGTCTGCGTAAACTGTGATGACGACGGGGATCATGAGACCCATGTCGTTCTTTGTGCGCTCATTGAAATCCTTGGTGAAAGACATAATGTTAACACCATACTGACCGAGTGCAGGACCTACCGGCGGTGCGGGAGTTGCCTGTCCGGCCGGGATCTGAAGTTTGATAAAACCTTTGATTTTCTGAGCCATTTTTATTCACTCCTTAAATATGTGGTAGTTGGCGGACACCTTGAAGTGTCCTCCCACTGATGGGCCTTTAGTTATTTGCGGCAAGTTCAACCTGATTGAGTTCAAACTCTGTGGGTATCTCTCTGCCGAACATGGAGATTCTGACAAGGACATAGTTCTTGTCCACGTCGAGCGATTCAACAACACCCGAGTAATCCGCAAGCGGACCGTCGACGATGTTGACCATATCTCCGACATTGTAGTTGACTTCAACTACTCTCTTTTCTACGCCGAGTTTCGCAAC
>CAMYWC010000042.1:0-6061 GCA_947302545.1 uncultured Clostridia bacterium
GGGGCAGTTCCCCTTGGGCCTGCTCGGCGCTGCCGGAATCCACAAGGCACTTCTTGTTCACGCACTCTGTGAAGAGGGCGGAAGAAGGGCCTTTGTCGTTGCGCCCGATGAGGCGACGGCGAACCGCCTGTGCGACGACCTGACAGCCTTCGGCACGAGGGCCCTGCTTTACCCGGCAAAGGACATAAGCCTGCTCTCAGAGCAGACCGTATCAAAAGAGTATGAGCAGCAGCGCATGGGTGCGCTCTCAAACTGGCTGCTCGGAGAGTGCGATGTACTCGTCATGACGGGTGCGGCCGCGTGCCAGAAGACAATTCCGGCGGCTGCGCTCAGACGCCGTATGATCGCCCTCGAGGTCGGAAACGAGGTCTCCCTCGAGGAACTCGTGACCTCACTTGAAGCCGCCGGATACAGGCGCTCGGATGAGGTCGAGGGCCACGGACAGTACGCTGTCCGCGGCGGAATCGTGGACTTCTTCCCTCCCGACCGCGAGCGCCCCTTCCGCCTCGAACTCTGGGGCGATGAGATCGACGCCCTGGCTGAGTTCGAGACAGAGAGCCAGAGGCGCACCGAGAACGTGAAGAAGGTGCGCGTGACTCCGAGTTCAGAGGTCTTTTCCGAGGATGCGGAGGCGTTTGCCGACAGTATTGAAGCGGCCGCAAAGCGCGTAAAGAAACCTGCGGCAAAAGAGAAACTCATGCGTGACGCGGACGGTATCAGGAGCGGGCTTACCGATATCTGCACCGACAAATACATAAACCTCGTCTATGAGGACAGCGTCACCCCGCTGGCATACATGACGGGTGACGACCTGCTCTTTGTCGTTGAGACGAAGAGCGTGAAAGAGAGAACAAATGCCGCGGTGAAACTTCACCACGAGGAGATAAAAGAGGCACTCGAGTCGTTCGACTATGTAAAACAGCTCGGTGACCTCATGACCGGTTTTGCCGAACTGACAGCCGACTACGAAAATGCAAACACAATTTACCTCGACAACTTCGCCAGAGGCAGTTTTGACACGCCCGTAAAGGACCTCTTTAACCTGAGTTTCGGTCAGATGCCGGCCTGGAACGGCACGGTCACGACCCTTGTCGAAGATATGCTCGAAAAGGGCAAAACAACCGTGGTCGCGGCCGGCACGCAAAAGGGAGCGAAAGCCCTGGCTGAGGATCTGACGGCGAAGGGCGTTTCCGCATACTATGCGGAGAAAGCCCCGCAGGAATTCCCGAAGACAAAGATCACTGTCATCCCGGGCTCGTTCTCGGGCGGCCTCCGCGTGCCGGAGGCGGACTTTGTCCTCATAGCCCACGGCCAGAAAGCCGCGGGCACAAAGCGCCGCTACAGGGCGAAGGCCGAGAACGCCTTCCACAGCCTGGATGAGCTCCATAAGGGGGACTATATCGTCCATAACATACACGGAATAGGCATCTTCTCAGGCATTGAAAGCCTTGAGGTACAGGGCGTCACAAAGGATTACATCAAGATAAAATATGCGAAGGGCGATGCCCTCTACGTCCCCGTCACGCAGCTCGACCTCGTCTCAAAGTACATAGGTCCGCGTGATGACGCGAAGACGATAAAACTCAACCGCCTCGGCGGCAAGGAGTGGGAGAAGGCCAAGGAGCGCGTGCGCGGAGCGGTCGGGGACATGGCGAAGGAACTCACCGAGCTCTATGCGAAACGTCTCGCGACGCCCGGCTATGCCTTCTCGCCCGACATAGACATGCAGAGCGACTTTGAGCGCCGTTTCGAGTATGACGAGACCGAGGACCAGCTGCGCTGTATAAGCGAGATAAAGAGGGACATGGAGAGGCCCGTCCCCATGGACAGGCTCCTCTGCGGCGATGTAGGATTCGGCAAGACGGAGGTAGCCCTTCGGGCCGCATTCAAATGCATCGCTGAGGGCAAGCAGTGCGCAGTTTTGGTGCCTACGACAATACTCGCCTTCCAGCACTACAACACCATCTTAAAGCGCTTTGACGGTTTCCCGTTTGAGATAGAGATGCTGTCCCGCTTCAGGACACCGGCCCAGCAGAGAAAGACTGTGCAGAACATAAAAGCCGGCTATACCGACATAGTCGTCGGCACGCACCGGCTGATCTCGAAAGATGTGGAGTTTCGTGATTTAGGCCTTCTCATCGTCGATGAGGAGCAGCGTTTCGGCGTGGCCCAGAAGGAGAAACTTAAAGAGAAGTTCCCGAATGTGGACGTCCTGACCCTCTCCGCGACACCCATACCGAGGACGCTCAACATGGCCATGACGGGCATACGCGATATGTCAATCATAGAGGAGGCCCCGTCAGACAGGCATCCCGTACAGACGCACGTGCTCGAGTATGATCCGGGCATTATTGCGCAAGCCATAGAGAAGGAACTGCGCCGCGGCGGACAGGTCTACTATATGCATAACAATGTAGAGACCATAACCCACTGTGCAGCGAGAATTCACGAGCTCGTACCCGAGGCGCGCATAGGCATAGGCCACGGAAAGATGAGTGAGGACGAGCTCTCGGAGGTCTGGAGAAGACTTGTCGAGGGCGAGATAGATGTCCTTGTCTGCACGACGATAATCGAGACGGGTGTTGACGTGCCCAACGCCAACACTCTGATTATAGAGAATTCCGACAGACTGGGCCTGGCCCAGCTGCACCAGATAAGGGGCCGTATCGGCCGCTCGCCGAGAAGGGCGGCAGCTTATTTCACCTTCTATGGCGGCAAGGAACTCACCGAGACGGCTTACAGAAGACTCACGGCCATCCGTGAGTACACGGAGTTCGGCTCCGGCTTCAAGATAGCCATGCGTGACCTTGAACTGCGCGGAGCGGGCTCGCTCCTCGGCGCCCGTCAGCATGGCCATATGGAGGCCGTAGGCTACGACATGTACTTAAAGATTCTCGGCGACGCAGTCGCGGAGCTGCGCGGGGAACAGAAGGGTGAGCCGGTCAAGGCCGAGCCTGAATGTCTCATCGACATTCAGATAGACGCCCACATTCCGGAATCATACATCTCAAGCGTGCCTCAGCGTCTGTCCGCCTACAGGCGTATCGCCGATGTCAGGACGGAGGACGATGCCTCAGATGTAACGGACGAGCTGACAGACCGTTTCGGCGATCCGCCGCAGGCGGTGCTCGGCCTTATCGAGGTCTCGCTCCTGCGAAACATTGCCGCGCATCTGGGAATTTATGAGATAGGCCAGTCCGGAAACAGACTGCTGCTCTACTGGAACAGGATAGACATGAAGGCTGTCGCCAGGCTCAACGAGGTTATGAAGGGACGGATTCTCGTCTCGGGCGGCTCAAGACCCTATGTCTCAGTTCGCGTGAACGACCCGAAAGACACAATAAAGACGCTCAAAAATTCGCTGGTTATTCTGGCGGCGGCGGAAAAACAGACATAAGAAAAGCTCCCCTTTTCGGGGAGCTTATTTCTTATTCGAGATTCAGCTTGTGCTTCATGATATATGTGAGCAGCCAGAAGAGGAGTCCTGCAAGCAGCAGGTTTACACCCGAGTAGCCGAGCACAACAAGCTGAAGGGCCTTGCCGCCGCTCTGCGAGAGCTCCGTGAAGTAGTCCGGAGCCACGCTCGTGGCAATGGCGACAAATGCGCCGGTGACGGCATATGAGATATTGTCGAGAATCAGGAACGCGATAAGCGTGCCGATAATCTTGTGCTTCTTCGCTATCATCGTACCTGCGCCTATTGAGGCGTACCACTCAAAGATATATCTTGAGACGAGGAGGATGACGAAGATTACGAGCTCAATCACAAATACCCAGATGGGAACGCCGAGTTCGTCGCGGATGAAGTCGCCCTCGCGGTCGATGACCTGTTTCACCGAGTCAAATGTCCGTGAGATAAGGTCAGTCAGCTGGTCATAGTGACCGAGGGTGATGTAGAGTGACGCTACGGCGACAATTGCGCTAAGCAGCAGCCAGATCCACGAGTTGAAGAGCTTCGAGAAGATGAGGCCCGCCGGTTTTACGGGGAGCGTGAGCATCAGGTAGCCCTCGTCCGTGAAGTAGTTCTTGTAGAAACGGTAAACCAGGTATGCGATGGTCATGACGATGAAGGCTATGAAGGCCAGGACATAGACCGTCGAGATAAGTGATGAGAGGATTTTTATAATCCTGACGAATGTGGGGGCCACATGGTCAATGACATACTGACGGGATGTTATCCAGGTCAGGAAACGGCCCACAACCGAGATGGCGAGGATTGCCAGATAGGCGGGGATCGCCAGGCGGCCCACCGTGAGGAATTCGTGTTTTGTAAGTTTACCTAACATCTGAACACCTCCCTGAAGAGACCGTCGACAGTCTGACCCTTGGACTTGACCTCGTCCACTGCGGAGTGCTGTACAATCTCACCCTCACGGATGAAGATGAACTCGTCGAGCACCGGCTCCACGTCCGCAATAAGGTGCGTCGAGATTAAAACGGTGGAGTTCTCCGGGTGGTTGTCGATGATTGTCGAGAGTATATAGTCGCGTGCCGCGGGGTCGACGCCACCTATCGGCTCGTCGAGCAGATAGAGCTTCGCGTCGCGGCTCATGACGAGGATGAGCTGGACCTTTTCGCGGTTACCCTTCGAGAGCTCCTTGAGCGGACGTGAAGGGTCGATATCGAGGTGCTCGAGCATCTCGTATGCGCGCTCCTTGCGGAAGTCCTTGTAGAAGTCGCCCATGAAATCAATCTGTTTGCTGATTTTCCTCGAGAGATCAAGGTAGTTGCGCTCAGGAAGATAGGCGACGATTTTCTTTGATTCAACGCCGGGCGCCTGACCGTTTATCAGGATTTCGCCTGCCGTGGGAAGAAGCAGACCGCTGGCAAGTTTTATGAGTGTTGTCTTACCGCTGCCGTTCGGGCCGAGAAGGCCTACGATTTTGCCTTCGGGAAGTTCAAGGTTTATTCCTTTGAGGGCGGTAAAGCTGCCGTACTGCTTTTTCAGGTGGTTGCATTTGAGTATTTCAGCCATACGAAACCTCCTTTGAAAAGTGTCGTGTAATTCTACCACAAAGCACGTAAAATGTAAATTGACACATAAAGTAAAATTCGGTATTATTATTTAGTATTCAAACGCTTACCCGTTTATTCGAGAGGGGACTGTAAAATGAAGGGTCGCGACTCAAGAAGACAGACAATTATAATGGCCGCTTCCGGCATCGCCTGCGGCGCCGTGGCAGGTGCAATAATAGGCATCGGTTTCGCTACGCCTTTCCTTATGACAAAGGGTGCCGAAGTTGCTCAGACACTCTCTGAGAACGCTCGCGCGAAGCACTATGCCGGCATGCCTGCCGCGAAGGCCGAGAAGGCAAGGCTCGACGCGCTCGCAGCCGAGAAGAAGCAGCTTGAAAAGGATAAGAAGGCGCTCGAGAAGAAAAAGCTGAACGCCAGAAAGAATCAGGCCAAGAAGATTTACGAGGAGCGCGTAGCCAACGGCTACGAGGCCTCCGTACCCGTCCTCGAGCGTGAGGCAAACAAGGCTTTTGCCGCTTCAGAAGGCTACGAGTACAGTGAGAAGAAGACAAAGAAAAAGAAAGAGAAAAAGGCTAAGAAGACAGCGCCTGTAATCATTGAGAAGCAGCGCATGACAATTGCCATGGACCCGAAGCGCAAGAACGATGTCTATGACGTCGAAATCGGCGAGGAGGATTACTCCGAGTCCGCCAGCATGTTCAAGGGTCTCAGTTTCAACCCTTGACACAGTGCGTGACCTGTGAGAAAATAAATAAGAACTTAATAGCGTTCCGAGTCATACGGCCTAAAGCGAAAGCCATGGCGGTATGAACAGGGCCAAGCCGGAAACGGCCTGACCTTCCGTGTTTGAAAAGGGGCAACAAAAATTGCTGTTCGCATCTTCTGTTATGGATGTGTTTCAGGGCTCCTTTCCATCAGGTAAAGGAGCCCTGATATTTTGTCGCAATCGCTGTAGTCTCCCACAGCGTTTTGCATATAGAAATTGTATAACCACCACTACTACAATTTCACACCCATAACACTGAATGCCGGGCGCGAGCCCGGCATTCGGTTTTGTTGACATAAAAACTCTTTTATGATAACA
>CAMYWC010000043.1:0-6037 GCA_947302545.1 uncultured Clostridia bacterium
CCGAATGGGGCACACAGGACGCAAACGGCGACATCATCAAGGTCAACTTCATCGGACACAGTTTCGGCGGCGTTACTGCACGTCTTCTGACTCAGCTTCTCATAGACGGTTCTGAGGAAGAGAGAAACGGCACACCCGAAAACGAGCTCTCACCGCTTTTCAAGGGCGGCAACAAGAACCTCGTTCACTCAATCACCACACTCGCTTCTCCTCACAACGGCGCAACATGCACTGAGAAGAGAACGGGTAAGGTCATGACAGAGATCGTAGTCAAGATCTGCCAGCTCTTCAGTATAATTGACGCCACACCGCTCAGGAGCATATATGACCTCAGACTTGACCAGTATGGTATCACCAAGGAAAAGATTCCGTTTATCAGAATCTACAACATGTCAAAGCAGACGGAACTTATCCGCAAGTACTTATTTGAGAACAAGGACAACATTATCTATGACCTCACCTTCAAGGGTGCAAAGGAACTCAACGATAAGATTCCGACCAGGGACAATATCTACTATTTCTCATTCAGAGGACAGAGAACTGTTCCCGCTCTGCACGGACTTGTACAGATACCGGGACCCAAGTCTTTCCCGATACTCAACATCCTCGGCTTCTTCATGGGCATAAATGTTACAGGCATGCCCAACAGAAAGTGGCTTGCAAATGACCTTGTCATCAATACTGAGTCAGGCATTGCTCCCGACAACGCACCCAAGGTTGACTTCACAACCGTTTCGGAATACAAGCCGGGTATCTGGCACGTAATGCCGCTTGAGATCAAGGACCACATGTCCTTCCTCGGCTGGAAAGAGGACAAGGAAGACTTCAGAAACTACTATCAGACAATGTACGACAGGCTCTCAAGCCTTCCGTCAATTGACAAGTAATATGGACTGTGAAAATTGCTTAAACTATGAGTATGACGAGGAGATGGAAGATTACGTCTGCTCCGTCAATATGGACGAGGACGAGTACATACGCTTCCTCCACGAGAAGAAGTGTCCCTACTTCCGCTTCGGCGATGAGTACTCAATAGTCAAAAAACAGAACTGAAAAAGAGCGGCTTGGTTTCCAAGCCGCTCTTTGGTTTTAAGTTTAAAGTGTCTCAAGGTCCTTTGAGAACAGCGCTTCGTTTATTTCAAAGATATTGTAGATACCTTTGCTCACGAAGAATTTAATGATTACATCGAACAGATTTGAGTTTGAGAGAGCAAGGCCTGCTTTACGGAGGAGTTCCTCAAACTCGCGCATGGGAAGTTCCAATGCAATTCCGAGCGCTACTGCAGTCTTCTTGGAAGGGTTGTAATGAGGATCGCTTCTTATCTTCGAGAAGAGCTTCCTGTCAATGTTCGCCTTCTTGTAGCACTGAGGATCTGTCATACCTTTTTCGTCTATCTTGCGAAGCACCATCTCCGAGAAGCTCTCATCAAGTTCAAAGTCGGGCATTGCAGCATTAATGGATTCACAGATTTCGAACTCAACAGCCTCATTCCGCATGGCACCTTTGGCCGCGCCGGCACCGTAAGGCATATTGTAGAGTCGGGAGAATCTCTTTTCGCTCTCATCAACATAATTCTGGTCGATGAATTCTTCCAGGGCGGAATCGTACTGCTTGCCTATGTTGTAGCCGCGCTTGTCAAAGACGACAATTGAGATGTCCATCTCATGGTCTTCAAGGAACTTCTCGCAGGTGTCAACGGCGACACGGAAAGCCTCCGGCTTGGGATAGCCGTAGACCCCGGAAGAGATGAGAGGAAAAGCGATAGACTCACAGTCATAGTCTGCGGCTATCTGAAGAGACTTCTCATAGCAGGATATGAGAAGTGCCTCTTCACCGTGTCGCCCGTCTTTGTACACGGGACCTACGGTATGGATGACATACTTTGCCGGCAGGTTGTAGCCGCGGGTGATCTTTGCGTCGCCGGTCTCACAGCCGTGAAGACCGCGGCACTCCTCAAGGAGCCTCGGACCCGCGGCCCTGTGTATGGCTCCGTCAACGCCTCCGCCGCCAAGCAGAGAACTGTTGGCGGCATTGACGATCGCGTCACATTCGATTTTGGTTATGTCCTGTCTGACTATCTTAAGCGGCATGAAATCAGTCCTTAAAATTTATTACGCTTTAATTGTACCACAAACGGCAGGCAATTAATCGGACTTATTTTCTGCTCTTGTAATCTTCGTTGACTTCATCAGCCCAGTCAGCACAGACAGAACCGCAGGCACGTGCACTTCCGACAGCGATATTAATGGACTTAAAGACAACATCCGTACCTTTTTCATCGGCGATGTAATTGATGGAGTTCTCCTCGCTGAAACCGAAGTCTGCTCCGGTCTCAACAGCATCGATATTTGCTCCGAGGAAGAGGAACTGCCAGCCGTGATTCTTCTCCTGCTTCTTTACTATTTTCTTTATGGCGTCGCTTGAGTACTTGTGACTTGCGTTCTCATAGCCGTCAGTGATTATGACAAAGATGGTCGTCTCGGGCACATCTTCCGGACGTGCATACTTATGCACGTTGCCGATGTGCTTTATGGCGTCGCCCATGGCGTCAAGCAACGCCGTGCATCCGCCTGTCCTGTACTGGCGCTTTGTCATCTTCTCAATCTTCTCAATGGGCACTCTGTCGTACATGACCTTTGAGGAATCCGAGAACTTGACTGCGGATACCAGGACCTGATCGCCCGATTCATTGTTTGCCTTCTGCTCTTCAATGAATGAGTTGAAACCGCCTATTGTGTCTTCGGTAAGATCATACATTGAACCTGATGCGTCAAGAATCATTACTATCTCTGTTGTTTTCATAAATAAAACCTCCGATATTTTTGTAAGTTTCTGCCGGGCTTTCCGCCCTTTGCAACTTTATCTTACAAAAATACCGAAGGCTTATGGTCGCCTGCAAAGCGACAATTGTTATTTTGTCAGGTCTTTGATTACTTCGTTTGCGAGGAGGAGGCCGCAGACGGAGGGGACGGTGGATATTGAGGCCACTGTTTCACTTCGCTGTTTCGGTTCCTCGGTTGAGTAGACAACTTTGAGGTGGTCTATGCCTCTGGCCTTGAGCTCCTTTCGCATGACGCGGGCGAGGGGACAGACGGAGGTTTTGGAGATGTCCGTGACCTCAAACTTTGTCGGGTCGAGTTTGTTGCCTGCGCCCATGGCTGAGATGACGGGTGTGCCTGCCTTGTGGGCTTTCTCTATTATTGCGAGTTTTGCGGTGACTGTGTCGACCGCGTCAACTATATAATCATATTCTTCGAAGTCAAATTGGTCTGCTGTGTCGGGGAGGAAGAAGAGCTCTTTTGCGTTGACTTTAATGTCGGGGTTTATGTCTTTGAGCCTTTCTTCCATTACGGCGACTTTAGGTTTACCCAGGGTCGAGTGAAGGGCAATTATCTGACGGTTGAGGTTGGTGATGTCTACATTGTCCTTGTCGACAATGGTGAGTTCGCCGACCCCGGAGCGGGCGAGAGCCTCAGTAGCATAGCCGCCGACACCGCCTATGCCGAATACCGCGACATGGGCGTTTCTGAGCTTATTTACTGCCTCTTCACCGATGAGGAGTTCTGTTCTTTCAAACTGTTTCATTTCCTGCCTCCTACCTTGAAATTGTATTTATTAATATAGTAAAAGTCAATTATCTGTGTTAGAATTATTAATTAGTAAATCTTGAGGGCGGGAGGTGAAATCTGTGCCGAGAGAGCTTACAAAGTGCCAGTTGGTTGAGCGCTCAATCATCAAGAAATACAGGGAAGAGCTCTGGAACCCGTTTGTGGCGGCGGTCAAGAGGTATGAACTGATTTCGGAGGGCGACAGGGTTGCCGTGTGTATTTCAGGCGGCAAGGACTCCATGCTTATGGCAAAGCTAATGCAGCAGCTTCACAGGAACTCCGAGGTCCCGTTTGAGGTGGTCTTTATCTGTATGGACCCCGGCTACAACAGGGAGAACAGGGAGCAGATAGAGAAGAACGCCGCTTTGCTGGAGATACCGATTCAGTTCTTTGAAACGGATATCTTCGACTATGCAAACAAACAGGAGAAGAATCCCTGCTATATGTGCGCGCGAATGCGCAGAGGGCATCTCTACTCAAAGGCACAGGCCTTAGGCTGCAACAAGATTGCCCTGGGACATCACTTCTCGGATGTCATTGAGACGACAGTCATGGCCATGTTCTACGGCGGACAGCTTCAGGCAATGCCGCCGAAACTGCGCTCGACAAACTTTCCCGGCATGGAACTTATCAGGCCGCTGTACTGTGTACATGAGGATGACATTATTGCCTGGAAGAAGTACAATGACCTGACTTTCCTGGACTGCGCATGTAAGTTCACGGAAGATGCATCACGCGGGCATGTCGACTCAAAGCGCAAGGGGATAAAGGAACTTATACGTTCACTGAAAGTGAACAATCCGAACATAGAGAACAGTATATTTTCGAGCATTCACAACTGCCAGCTCGACACGATGGTAAACTACAAATCAAAAGGCGTGGAACACCTCTTCGCGCAGAGGTTCAATGAGGAGGAAACTTCAGATGACACAGAATAATTTAAGAGAGAGAATAGCTTCAAAAGAGATAATTCTGATGGACGGTGCCATGGGCTCGGAACTTATGAAGCATCCCGAGTATGCCGGCAATCATCCGTCTGAACTGAATATAAACAATCCGGAGATTGCGACGGCCATACACAGGGCATATGTCGAGGCCGGAGCGGAAATGATCATAACGAATACGTTCGATGTAAACCCCCGCAAATATGATAACTACGCGGAGATAATCGCAGCGGCGGTCAAAGCCGCACGCGCCGCGGAGGCGCCGTATGTCGGACTTGACATAGGCCCTCTGGGCGAACTGTTTTACCCGATGGGACGCCTGCGCGAAGACGAGGCCTTTGATTGCTTTAAAGCCATCGCCTCAGAGGGCGTGAAGGCAGAGGTCGATTTCTTTATGATTGAGACCATGACGGATGAGAATGAGGCGAAGGCGGCTCTTCGCGCAGTACGTGAAGTCTCTGACCTGCCTGTCATTCTTTCAGGTGCTTTCAACAAGAGGGGTTCCCTCTTTGTTACGGGAGGCAAGCCGGCGGTGCTGGCATCGATTGCCGAGGAGTTCGGCGCGGACGCAGTCGGCGCCAATTGCTCCTACGGCCCGGATCTTCTCCTCCCGATTATTGAGGAATATGTTGGCTGCACATCGCTCCCGATTGTCGCGAAACCCAACGCCGGCATGCCGGACATGTCGTCAGGCAAGGCCGTCTATGATATCGGCCCTGAGGACTTCGCGGGTTATATGCAGAGGCTCGTCGAGGCCGGTGCAACGGTTATAGGCGGCTGCTGCGGCACCACTCCTGAGTATATTGATGCGTTGACGCATATAGGATAGAGGTAGAAAGTTGAAACAATATGATGTTACCGGCATGAGCTGTGTCGCGTGCCAGGCGCGCGTTGAAAAGGCAGTTTCAGAAGTGCCGGGAGTCGACAGCGTAGCCGTGTCCCTGCTCACAAACTCCATGGGAGTGGAGGGCAGTGCGGACGACAAGGCGATAATAAGCGCTGTCCTTGCAGCGGGCTACGGATGCTCTGTGAAGACCTCCGAAGAGTCGCTGCTCGAGGATAAGGAGACACCGCGGCTGGTGAGAAGACTCATAGTCTCGGTGGTGCTCTCGCTTGTCCTCATGTACTTCTCAATGGGCCATATGATTGGCCTTCCTGTGCCCTTTGACCATACGGTGAATGCCTGGGTACAGGCTGCCCTTGCCCTCGCTGTGATGGGTATAAACCGCAAATTCTTTGTCAGCGGTTTCAAAGGGGCGGTACACGGTGCACCTAATATGGACACACTCGTGGCCCTGGGTTCGGGCACATCATTCCTGTACAGCATGTACCTGTTGCTGACAGGTGAGCACATGCACATGTTCTTCGACTCGGCGGCCATGATACTCGCGCTTATTACCGTGGGTAAGACGCTCGAAGCGAAGTCAAAGGGCAGGACGACGGACGCCCTGAAGTCTCTCATGAGACTTGCGCCGAAGACGGCA
>CAMYWC010000044.1:0-5923 GCA_947302545.1 uncultured Clostridia bacterium
TCGTAATCTTAACAGGTCCCACTGGTTCGGGTAAGTCAACAACACTGGCTTCAATCATCGGTCTTATCAATGACAACCTGAACGACCACATCATCACTCTTGAAGATCCCATAGAGTATCTTCACAGACACAATAAGTCGATTGTAAATCAGAGAGAGATAGGCGTTGACACGCGTTCATACGCAGCCGCTCTCCGTGCAGCTCTCCGTGAGGACCCCGACGTTATCCTCGTCGGTGAGATGCGTGACCTTGAGACTATCGCCACGGCCGTAACCGCCGCTGAGACAGGTCACTTGGTCTTCTCGACACTTCATACCATCGGCTGCGCTGAGACAATCGACCGTATCATCGACGTATTCCCGACGGACCAGCAGGACCAGATCAAGGTTCAGCTCTCAATGGTTCTCGAGGCTGTCATTTCACAGAGACTCGTTCCGACAATAGACGGTACCGGACGTGTTGCCGCATTCGAAGTAATGCTCGCCGACTCCGCTATCCGTAACCTCATCCGTGAAGGTAAGAACTACCTCATTCCTTCAAACATGCAGTCCGGTAAGAAGAAGGGCATGCAGACCATGGATGACTGTCTCGCTGAGCTCTATACCTCAGGCCGTATCGCGAGAAAGAACGCTCTTCTCTACGCAACAGATCCTGACGAGATGCAGAAGAAACTCATGTAACAGACACGAAGCTCAGCTTGTATTCACAAAGCTGAGCTTTTTGTTTTTAAGGACTATTTATGAAAGAATTCAGTAAAAGACTTGGACTCATAACCCAGATAACGCTGCTGTTCCTGCTCGGCATGGCCCTGACGGGAGTGGTGTCTTTTGTGTCACAGCGCAACAGATCCGAAGCCTCAGTCAGACAGATGGTTGAGCAGAGCGCTGATCAGGTATCGGCTGATGTAATATATGCGATTAAGGAATATCCCGCATACTACTGGCTGCTCAACTATTGGTATACGAATGCCGACAGTCTCGACATTGAGTATGATGTGGATTACACCGGCAACACGAAAACAAAGGAGAAGACTGAACTGTTTTTAGAGCACAATCCGGGCTTTAATATGAAATACGCGACAGTGGAGGACATATCGACTCTCTCCGATGAGGATAAGAAACTGTATGCGGAAGTCACATACTCCTGGCTTATAACGCGCCTCAATCAGATAAAGCGTTCATACGGACCGGAATTCGTATTCTGTGTCATAGCAAACGAGGAGTATGACGGACAGTTCTTCCTCCTCAGTGCTGCAGATGAAGGCGCAAAACGCGGCAACAAGTATGCGGAAGCATATATGCTCGGCAATACCGTAACCGTTTCGGAGAGCCAGCAGGAAGCGATGATACAGGCTTCGAAGTATACCAAGCATCTCGCCCCGGCCGGAGTCTATGTCGACTACTATGAGTTTATCACCAAGGTGGCCGGACAGGATCTTTTTGTAGGTCTTACATATGACCTTGCCGAAATCAACGAAACGATTGCTGTGCAGACCAGAAACGGAACAATAGCCGCGGTTATTTACCTGATGCTCCTGTTTGCGATATTGCTCCTCGTCGTACTCTTCTTTGTCATCCGACCTCTGAAAGTCATTCAGAAGAACATCGGAATATATAAGTCCACGAAGGACAGCAGCACTGTGGAAGGCGGACTGAAATCAATAAGGGTCCACAATGAGATAGGCGAACTTTCATCGGATGTCTTCAGTCTCGCCAAAGAGATGGACTCATACATCGCAAATATTAAGGACATGACGGCCGAGAGTGAGCGTATTAATGCTGAACTTTCACTTGCCACGCGAATCCAGGCGGATATGCTACCCAGCATTTATCCCGCATATCCCGACAGACACGAGTTTGAAATCTACGGCTCAATGGACCCCGCGAAGGAGGTCGGAGGAGACTTCTACAACTTCTTCCTCATCGATGATGATCATCTCTGCCTGACAATCGCGGACGTATCCGGCAAGGGTGTTCCGGCTGCACTGTTCATGATGGTCACTGAAATCGTAATCGCGGAAAACGCCCAGGGCGGTAAGACTCCGGCGCAGATACTCATGGATACGAACAACGCCATCTGCGAGTACAACCGTGAGGAGATGTTCGTCACCGTCTGGGTCGGAATACTTGAAATCTCAACCGGTAAGATAATCGCTGCCAACGCCGGACATGAGTATCCGATAATCACCGATGAAAACGGGGATTTCCAGATTTTCAAGGACAAGCACGGCTTTGTCATAGGCGGAATGTCCGGAATAAAATACACAAACTATGAGATGCAGCTTAAACCGGGCTCCAAGCTCTTCCTCTACACCGACGGTGTGCCGGAGAGTACGAACAAGAAGGATGAACAGTTCGATTTTGAACGGGCTCTTGCAGTTTTAAACAGCAATAAGGACTGCACACCGGAGGAACTCACCCGGGCTGTAAGAGCCGCTGTGGAAGAGTTTGCCGACGGAGCAGAACAGTTCGACGATATAACCATGCTTTGTCTTGAATATAATGGTGGGTCAGATATGGGTATTAAAACTGAAGCAAACGAATCTAACCTTGACAAAATCCTTGATTATGTCAGCGCGAAATTTGAGGAGGCCGGTGCCTCCCCGAAGGTGATCACGGAACTTGCCATTGCCGTTGAGGAGATTTACATAAATGTAGCTCACTACGCCTACAGGCCGGACACAGGCCCCGCAACGGTAAAAGTCGATATCGACAAGGAAAACAGAGTGGGCACAGTCACCATCTCTGACAACGGAAAACCGTACAATCCTCTTGAGAGAGAGGATCCCGACATAACCGCATCTGCCGAGGACAGGCCGATAGGCGGTCTCGGAATCCTTATGACAAAGAAGCTTGTCGATGAGGCGGAGTACGAATACAAAGACAATCAGAATGTGATGAAACTCAAAAAAGCATTCTGATGATATACATTTCAGTATAAGCAAAAACAGATTCCGTCTCAAAACGGAGTCTGTTTTTTTGCCCAATTTAGACCTGCCGATTTGGTTAATTTGCACAATTGAATTTACACTTTGATATCTTGATTTGTTAATGTTTTATATCTATAATGGGAATGAGTTATGGGCTGTGAAACTGCCCGGAAGGAGGAAAATTATGAAAAGACTTATTGCAATTTGTTTAGCGCTCGTTCTTGTGTTCAGCCTTGCGGCCTGCACCAAGGGCGGCGGCGGAACAGACGCAAAGAAGGGTTCGGTTTACTTCCTTAACTTTAAACCTGAGGCTGATGAGGCATGGCAGGCTATCGCCAAGTCCTACACCGAGCAGACAGGCGTACAGGTTAAGATAGTTACGGCTGCATCGGGCGAGTATGACAAGACTCTCGCAGCTGAACTTGATAAGGACGCCGCTCCCACAATGTTCCGGGTTGGTAACGTTGGCGCTGTAGAAACATACGGTGACTACTGCTACGACCTCAAGGGTTCCAAGTTCGAGGGTGAACTTACAACAGACGCTTACAACCTCTATGATGCTAACGGTAAGCTCTGCTCAATCGGTTACTGCTACGAGTGCTACGGCATTATCGTAAACAAGGCTCTCCTTAAGCAGGCCGGCTATGAGCTTTCCGACATCAAGGACTTCGCTTCTCTCAAGAAGGTTGCTGACGACATCCACGCCCGCGCAGCTGAGCTCGGTTTTGATGCATTCACAAGCGCAGGTCTTGACGGTTCTTCATCCTGGAGATTCTCAGGCCACCTTGCAAATATGCCTCTCTATTATGAGTTCCGCGATGACGGCGTAAAAGAGCAGCCTGCAACAATCAAGGGCACATACCTTGATCTCTTCAAGAATATCTGGGATCTCTACATCACTGACTCAGCTACAACAGGCGCTGCCGTTGTTACAGCTACAGGTGACGAGTCCGAGGCAGAGTTCTATGAAGGCAAAGCCGCTTTCTATCAGAATGGTTCCTGGGAGTATGCAAGCCTTACAGAGAAAGGCATGAAGGCTGAAGACCTCGCCATGATTCCGATTTACTGCGGAGCTGAAGGCGAAGAGAAAGCCGGCCTTTGCTGCGGCACAGAGAACTGCTGGGCAGTTAACGCTACAGCTTCAAAGGCTGACATCGAAGCCACTCTTGACTTCATGTACTGGATGGTAACATCTGAGGAAGGCACAAAGATGATGGCTGAACAGTTTGGTCCCTGCCCGTTCAAGAATGCTGCCACACCTGAAAACGTATTCTTTGCAAATGCAAACGATTACACAGTTGTTGACGCACTCTCTCAGTACACTGCAAAGGGCGGTTCATGGGATAAGGTAAAGGAAGCATTTGTTGACGGTTGGGCAACACTCTATGCCAAAGACCACGCTTAATCCTTAAACTACCTTAAAGTTTCACGGGGGCGGGCGGTAATCGCGCCCGCCCCTTATTCTTTTTACAAGGGTGGAATGCATTTGACGGCTTTAAACTCAAAACTTATCAGGCGTCCGATCCAGCGCTACGTCTGGCTGTTTCTGCTTCCGACGTTTGCGGCATTCTGTATAGGATTCCTCTATCCTTTCTTCAAAGGATTCTACCTGTCTTTCTGTAAATTCAGAATCACTAAAGACGCGACTTTCACGGGCTTTGAAAACTATAAGTCGATTTTCCATGATACGAGTTTTCTCCACGCCTTCTGGTACACCGCTCTTTTCGCGGCGGTATCACTCATTTTCATAAATGTCTTTGCATTTATAATCGCGTATTTTCTGACCCAGGGTATAAAAGGTGCAAACCTTTTCCGTACGGTATTCTTCATGCCGAACCTCATCGGCGGTATCGTACTCGGATATATTTGGTCAATGATATTTGACGGTATTCTGATAAGATACAACACTGCCGTTACACTTGAGACAAAGTACGGTTTCTGGGGTCTCATAATTCTCATCTGCTGGCAGCAGATAGGATATATGATGATTATCTACATCGCCGGTCTTCAGGCTATCCCCGAGGATATGATGGAGGCCGCTGAGATAGACGGAGCTTCAAAGTGGCAGAAACTCTGGAAGATCACCATTCCCAACATGATGCCTTCCTTCACAATCTGCACATTCCTGTCACTGACGAACGGATTCAAGCTCTATGACCAGAACCTTGCTCTGACAAACGGCCGTCCCTACATCCAGGAGGGCGGTACGGTCATCAAGACCACGCAGATGCTTGCGCTCAACATTGTGGACTCGTTCTACTCAAGCCTCACAAACAGAGGCCCGGGCCAGGCTAAGGCAGTTGTATTCTTTATTCTTGTTGCGGGCATAAGCATAGCTCAGCTTACCTTTACCCGCAGGAAGGAGGTACAGCAATAATGAAACGAGAAGTACAGAGAAAGCGCATGCTGAGTGTTGCTTTTGCGCTCATTTCGATATTCTACCTCTTTCCCGTTTTCGTTGTTCTGATGAACTCATTTAAGTCGAACGGCTCAATCAACACGGAGACGTTTGCTCTCCCGAATGAGAGCTCCTTCATGGGACTTCAGAACTATATTAAGGGCATGACCTTCGGCAACTATCCGTTCTTTAAGTCCGTATTCTTCAGTTTCTTCATAACTGTTGTTTCATCGGCACTTATCCTGCTCTGCTGCTCAATGGCCGCATGGTATATCGCGAGGGTCGGAGATAAGGCGTGCAATACGGTTTATTACCTCTGCGTTTTCTCCATGGTAGTGCCTTTCCAGATGGTCATGTTTACATTGTCCCGTACGGCTGACAAGCTCGCGCTTGATACGCCGTGGACGATTCCCGTTGTCTATCTGGGATTCGGAGCGGGCCTCGCGATTTTCATGTTTGTCGGATTCGTAAAATCGATTCCCCTGGAAATTGAGGAGGCCGCTGCGATAGACGGTTGCGGACCTATCCGTACATTCTTCATGGTGGTTCTTCCGATGCTCAAGCCTACACTTATCTCAGTCGGCGTACTTGAGATA
>CAMYWC010000045.1:0-5877 GCA_947302545.1 uncultured Clostridia bacterium
AACATCATGATAGCCAACGTTTCCGACATGGAGTCTGCTCTTGCAGCTCTCAAGATCACAGGAAACCTTTCAGGCGCATGGTGGGCTTCAAACGAAGGCGTATTCATCTACGGCGGTTGGTGGAATGTTGTTAACGCCCTTGCAGGCCTTATCAACATCTTCTGCATGACAGGTTGTATCCACCTCTACACCTCCAAGGATAAGAACAAGGCAGACATGCTCTGGCCTGACATGACCATCTGGTTCATTCTCGCTTACGATGTCTGGAACTTCGAGTACACATACCTCAACCTTCCTACACACTCATGGTATTGCGGTGTTGCTCTTCTTCTTGCTCCTACATTTGCTAACGCATTCTGGAACAAGGGCGGCTGGATTCAGAACCGTGCCAACACTCTTGCTATCTGGTGCATGTGGGCACAGGTTGTTCCTATGTTCCAGCTCAGCTCCAGATTCGCTGCTGCTCTTCCGTCAGTTTACGGCGGTGCAACAGAAGCAGGCGTTACAACAATGGATCTCTACTCAAAGGCTATCGCTCTTTACAATGCCGGTCAGGGTAAGACCGCTGAGGCAGGTAAGATCATTGCCGACATGGGTATCACAGCAGATCCTCGTATGCAGGGCTTCGTAGCTATCATGGCTATCGCTATCAACGTAGTTTGCATGACGGTTATCATCACAAGGTCTCTCAAGGCCGGCAAGAACCCGTACAGCAACAACGTATTCGAAGGCACAAAGGACTTCGAGGAAGCAATGGCTCGTGCAGAAGTAGCATAAGCACACAAGTTGTTTTAAAACAGAAAAACCTGATTAGACTTGCCACCGGCGTGAGGTCTCTTCGGCCTCATGCCGGCGGCAAAGCCAACTATAAGGACCCCTTTTATTTATCGTGGAGGATTATTTATGGCGGGAACAAACCCTAATTATCCCCTTCGTCCCGACTATGTGGATGTAAGCGGTCCCATGAAGCCGAACATTGCGGCTCTCGGTAAACTTATCACAGACCGTATCCCCATAAAGCTCGGCATAGCAAAGGTCACAAAGGACGATCCGGAATACTGGGCAGTCCGCATTCTTGTTGAGGATGACGACGACCTTGCAAAGTGGGTAATCGACAATTTCAAAGCTATCAGAAAGCCCAAGACTTTCGCACAGCTTAAAGCAAGTTCAGGACTCAGTGATGAGGAGCTCACAGCCAAGCTTGAGAAACTCTCCTACAACGGTATCATTGAGTGGAACTATGAAAACCTTGATGGTACGAATCCGACCAATGAAAAGAGATGGATTCTGCCCATGTTCGTCCCCGGTTCAGGCGAGTTCTCAAACATGAACCTGAAGATGATGGATGAACACCCCGAACTCGGTATGTTCTTTGAGCATATGACGAGACTTCCTCTTGAGAAGGTTACTCCCATGGTACCTCCGGGAGGCGCGGGAATAGGCATGCATGTCATCCCCGTGGAAAAAGCAATAGACATGAACGATCAGGCCATCGATATTGAACGTATATCTCACTGGCTTGACAAATACGAAGGCAAATATGCCGCTTCACCTTGTTCATGCCGCCGCAGCCGTATGACATTTGATGAGGGCTGCGCCGATGACTTCAACGACTGGTGTATCGCTGTCGGCGATATGGCTGATTATGTCGTCGAGACCGGCAAGGGCGGACGCTACATCACCAAGGAAGAAGCGCTTGAAATATTCCAGAAGGGCGAGGACAACGGCTTCGTTCATCAGATTACGAACATCGACGGTGAGGACAAGATCTTCGCTATCTGTAACTGTAACGTAAACGTCTGCTACGCTCTTCGTACATCTCAGCTCTTCAACACACCGAACATGTCACGTTCGGCCTATGTTGCAAGAGTAGACAAAGAGAACTGCGTAGCATGCGGACGCTGTGTCGAGTATTGCCCGGCAGGTGCCGTAAAACTCGGCCAGAAGCTCTGTCTCAAGGACGGTTCCGAAGTTCAGTATCCGAAGCACGTTCTTCCTTCACAGAAGAAGTGGTCTGAGGACGACTGGGACTGGGATTACAGAGACAACAACCGTATCAACTGCTACGACACAGGTACGGCTCCCTGTAAGACAGCCTGCCCGGCTCACATCGCCGTTCAGGGTTACCTGAAACTCGCTGCACAGGGCAAGTACGATAAGGCTCTCGCTCTCATCAAGAAGAACAACCCGCTTCCCGCAGTCTGCGGTCATATCTGTAACAGACGTTGTGAGGACGCCTGCACAAGAGGCACGGTTGACCAGGCTATAGCCATTGATGAGGTCAAGAAGTTCCTTGCCGCAAGAGACTTAAGCTCCGCTACAAGATACATCCCTCCGAAAGTTATTCCGAAGGTACGCGGCGGATTTGACGAGAAGGTTGCCATCATAGGCGGCGGCCCCGCAGGTCTCTCATGCGCATTCTATCTCGCTGAGATGGGTTACAACCCGACAATCTTCGAGAAGAACGAAAAAGCCGGCGGTATGCTCGTTTACGGTATCCCGTCATACAAGCTTGAGAAGGACGTAGTACAGGCTGAAATCGACATCATCAAAGAGATGGGTGTTGAGATCAAGACCGGTGTTGAAGTCGGCAAGGATATCACTCTTGACGAGCTTCGTGCACAGGGCTACAAGGCATTCTATATCGCCATCGGCTGCCAGGGCGGCAGAAAGGCCGGCATCCCGGGCGAGGACGCTGAAGGCGTTATGACAGCTGTTGACTTCCTTCATGCTGTTACAGACGACGAGTCACTCAAGGTTGAGGGCGATGCAGTCGTCATCGGCGGCGGTAACGTTGCCATAGACGTATCAAGAAGTGCTGTAAGATGCGGAGCAGCTTCCGTCAAGCAGTATTCACTTGAGACAAGAGACATCATGCCCGCTTCCGATGAGGAAGTCGCAGAGGCAGAGGAAGACGGCGTTGAGATCAACTGCGGCTGGGGCCCGAAGGAAATCCTCGTTGAGGACGGAAAAGTCAAGGGCATCGTACTCAAGAAGTGCACATCCGTATTTGATGCTGAAGGCAAGTTCGCTCCTCAGTATGATGAGAACGACCTCGTAACAGTCGAGTGCTCTCACGTATTCCTTTCAATAGGCCAGAGCATCATCTGGGGAGACCTCCTCAAGGGCTCCAAGGTTGAGCTCGGCAGAGGACAGGGCGCTGTTGCCGATGCAGTAACATATCAGACCGCAGAGCCCGACATCTTCGTCGGCGGTGACGTTTACACAGGTCCCAAGTTTGCCATCGATGCAATTGCTGCAGGTAAGAAGGCCGCATGGTCAATCCATCGCTTCGTACAGCCTCATGCATCTCTCACAATAGGCAGAAACCGCTATGAGTTCAAAGAACTCGACAAGGAAAACATCACTATTCCCGACTACGACACAAGCAAGCGTCAGATCCCCGGAAAGAGCGACAAGATCACTGATCCCGTTCATTCCTGGAGAGATCCGAAACTTGTCTTCACCGAGGAGCAGGTCAAGACTGAGACAGCAAGATGTCTCTCATGTGGCGCCTCCATCGTTGACGAGAACAAGTGCGTAGGCTGCGGTGTCTGCACAACCAAGTGCGAATTCGACGCTATCCACCTCTTCAGGGATAACCCCGAATGCAGCACGATGAGACGCAGCGAGGACAAACTCAAGTATATCCTTCCCAACGGCCTTAAACAGGCAATCAAGATTAAATTCAAGGGTGGTAAAGCTTAATTTATGCATGAGCTTGGAGTAGTTTTTACAATCATTAAAACACTCGAGGATGTCGGAAAGGAAAATAACGTTTCCCATATTGAATCTGTTACGATTCAGCTCGGTGAGGTCTCCGGAGTTGTTCCGGATCTTCTCAAGGACGCCTGGAAATGGGCGGCTGCGAAACATGAAATCACCGATGGGTGCGAGATGCTCATTGAGACATTACCCGCCGTTACTTTCTGCGAAGACTGCGAGAGTGAATACGAAACCGTGGCTCATGGTAAAACCTGCCCGAATTGCGGCAGCGAGCATACCTACTTACTGCGAGGCAACGAGTTCATGATAAAGGAAATCTCTGCCACGTAGGACAGCAAACCTTAAGGCCCGGATTCGACAGAATTCGGGCCTTTTCTCTTTATTTACCGGAGGTAAACAATGGCTGAAAGCATGTCCAAGGCCGAAGAGCGAAAGGCGCACCGTGACCAAAGGAAAAACGAGCGGAAGCTCCAGATGCGAATTTTCTACATCGCCCTGATTCTGCTCGTCGTAATCATCGGTGTAATCCTCTCCTTTACCGTGTTCTTTCATGTGAGCAGGGTGGAGGTGCGCGGATACAGCGTCTACGCCGAGGACCTGGTTGTCGACTCGTCCGGCATCCATACCGGAGACAACCTCTTCCTCATAAACCGAGGCAAGGTAAAAGAGCATATTGTGCAGAAACTGCCGTACATCGGAGATGTGACGGTTAAAATCTCTCTGCCCAACAAGATAGTAATCACTGTCTTTGAGACCTCTGCCGTCAGTGTCGTACAGTCCGGAAACTCACTCGTTTTACTCAACGAGAACGGCAAGGTGCTCGGCACCGCAGCCACAATGGACGAAATCTATGAAAACGGTATCCTCGAGGACGGAATAAAACTTGAGCGCGGCGAGGCGGACGAGTTTGAAAACGAGGACCTTCAGACCTCCGAGCCCGCGGCCACGGCTGAGACGCCGGCCGAGGCGACTGCCGAGGCAGCTGCCGATCCGGCAGATCCGGCAGGGGAGGCCGCAGCGGCACCCGAAGGCGGTGCCGAAAATTCCGCCACCGGCAACGGCGAGATGGTCTATGCCACGCCGGGCGGCAATGTGGCTCAGTCACCCGTAAAGGAGCCGGAGCCTGAAATACCGGTTTATGTTCTCTACAATGACGACCTTGTCACCCTGAAAGGTGTAAAGGTGAAGAGCGCAAAACTTGGAAAAACAGTTGAATTTGACTCCGAAAAGACCCTCAGCATTTACACTGAGATTATGAATCTTTTCATCGAAAACAGCATTACCGGAATAACCGAACTCAACCTTAAAGACGTATACAACATAACCATGCGTTATGAGAACAGAATAGATGTAAAGGTAGGTTCCATTACAAACCTTGACAGCAAGATGGCGTTCGCCGCGAAGGTCATAAAAGACCAGGATGCGGCCGAACCTGACCAGAGGGGAGTAATTGACCTCACCATAGACAAGAAGGCTTATTTCCAGCCTGAGACAACGACGAAGCCGACCACGACCGAACCTACCACTGCAGCGGAGGGAGAGACCACTCCTGAGGGTGAAACCACCACCGAGCCGGAGGGTGAGACAATGACGAATTCCGCCGGCGAAAAAATCCAGGTTGCGCGTACAACGGTTAAAGAAACTACAACAAATCAACCATAAAGAAGTATTGAAATTTGTTAATTGTTATGATACTATATAGTGTGTATTTATATATGTAATAATATATCTATTACTGAATATTAAACTGTTTTATAAACGGGAACTGATTAATAGGAGGAAGCTCTATGGGATTTGAAATGGCAGCTGATTTTGAGAGCGTTGTACAGATTAAAGTAATCGGTATCGGCGGCGGCGGCGGAAACGCCGTAAACCGCATGATAAGATCCGACATCAAGGGTGTCGAGTTTATCGCAATCAACACCGATAAGCACGTTCTCCTTCAGTCACAGGCAACTCATAAGATTCAAATAGGCGAGAAAGTAACAAGAGGTCAGGGTGCAGGCGCCCGTCCCGAAATCGGACAGCGCGCAGCCGAGGAGAGCAAGGACATTATCACAGATGCTCTCAAGGGCACTGACATGATCTTCATTACAGCCGGTATGGGCGGCGGCACAGGTACAGGCGCGGCTCCCATCATTGCAGCTACTG
>CAMYWC010000046.1:0-5826 GCA_947302545.1 uncultured Clostridia bacterium
GTCCTCGGGAAGCTCAATGTCGACACCGAAGTGCTGCTGATATCTCACATCCAGTGACAGGGCGAACTTGTCTATCTGGTTACCTGCATCGTTGATGTAGAACTCACGTTCAACGGAGTATCCGGCATAATCGAGCACGGCGGCAAGGCAGTCGCCGAGGGCGCCTCCGCGGGCGTTGCCCATGTGCATGGGGCCCGTCGGATTGGCCGAGACGAACTCGACCAATACCCTCTTGCCGCCGCCGAAATCCGAGCGGCCGTAGTCTTTGCCGCTTTCGGCGATTTCAAGCAGGATATCCGCATAGTATTTATCGGAGAGGAAGAAATTCATAAAGCCCGGGCCGGCGACCTCGAGCTTTGAGAAATATGTGCCGTCGAGGCTGATTCCCGCGGCGATTTCCTCCGCGAGAGCGCGCGGGTTCATGCGGAAGGTTCCCGCATTTACCATGGCGGCATTTGCCGAGAAATCGCCGTTTGAGCGATCCGCCGGCACCTCGACCTTGAACTCACGCAGGCCCGGCTTCGCCGAGTTTATGAGTTCGGTTATCTGTTCTCTTGCCGCATTTACGACCTTAGACATCTGTTCTTGCTCCTCTTTGTTTCATTTCCCTGACTTCAAGTTCAAGTTCGTTCTCGGAGACCTCTCCGCCCCCTATGTCGAGTGAATAAGCAAACTTCAGGTTGCCTCCGTTATCTTTCATGTCAGAGTCAATCATCTTCGCATAAACGCCCATCTCAAGCCTGCCGTAAGGCGTATCATAGAAGCAGTTGTGGCGCTTTCCCTCCTCAAGGAGGAAGTCTATTCCGAAACTGCCGCCTCTTGAGAGGCGAAGGGAGTCAGGGCCCATGACGGAGATGTTCGTCGTAGTGCCCGCGAAATCTCCTTCGTGCTCATTGTAACGGATGACATAGCCGTCCTGCGCGACGGCGAGTTCGCCGAAGAGCTCTGTCGTGCTCTCGGACACCTCGCCCGCGACGGTATGTCTGTCACGGATTATTATCTTGTAATTCTCATCGAAGTTTTCAAGAATGCTCAATTGTTAACTCCATTTCTCTTCCGCAAGCGAGATGAGTCTGTCACAGAGCTCACTGTAGGAAATGCCTGCGGCCTCTATCATTTTCGGATACATGCTGATGCTTGTAAAACCGGGGATTGTATTTATCTCATTGAACAGTACCCTGCCGTCCGCCTTCGTGACGAAGAAGTCGACACGGGCAAAGCCCGAGCAGCCGAGGGCCTTGAAGGTCCTCTTTGCAGCATCAGCAATCTCATTCCTTGTCTCCTCGGGAACGAGGGCGGGAATATTCAGGATGCTGGCTGCGTTGCTGTACTTCGCGTCATAATCATAAAACTCATTCGCCGGGGTTATCTGTCCGACAACGCCGGTGAAGAGGTCGTCGTTTCCGAGCACTGCGCATTCACACTCATAGGCGTCAATGAACTCCTCGAAGAGGATGCGCGTGTCGTGCTGCAAAGCGAGGTCCAGAGCGGTTTTCAGCTCCGCGGCATCATGCGCCTTGGAGATGCCGACCGAGGAACCCGCATTGGCGGGCTTTACGAAAATCGGGAAGCCGAGTCTTGCGGCTATGTCTTCGAGTTTCTTCTCGCCCGACTCATACTCATACTTCGTGATACTCTCCCACTTCGCCTGCGCTATGCCGTTTCGGTCAGCGACGGTGTTTGTGAAGATTTTATCCATGGACACCGCGCTGGAGGTCATGTCACATCCGACGAAAGGTATGCCGGCGAGCTGGAAAAGGCCCTGCACGGTGCCGTCCTCGCCGTTCTTGCCGTGAAGGACCGGGAAGGCGACATCAATTCTGATTGTCTCCGCTCCGGTCTCACGCTCCACGATAATGCCGTGGACGTCACGGTCCGGCGAGACGCAGGCCTTTGTCAGCCTGCCGGCTGAAAGCCAGCCGTCGTCGGGCAGCTCGGAAAACGGTCCCTCGTAGAGATACCACTCACCCTTTTTGGTGATGCCGATCATGTATATGTTGTATTTTGATGCGTCAATGTTTGAAATAACGGAACCTGCGGACACGAGAGATACATCATGCTCACTCGAGCAGCCGCCGAAAAGAACCAGTATGTTTTTCATATCAAAACTCCAAACGCGAATTTATAATAAAAATATCTTATCACAGCGGCAGATTATCTTCAATAAAATATTATAATGACAAATCATTACGTTTGTGATAGAATATTGCGTGCTTTTAACTTTAATAAGAAGGCGGAATTACAATGATTTCCATAACTGACGCTCTCACGTCACTCATAAAACAGATTGACGGCACCATGAAGGCCGCAGACCTCGCACTTACAAGTTCAAATACTCCGGCAGACGCCGTTGAGCCCATCACCTACGAGGGTGATCTCGGCGAAGTCCGCCTCGAGTTCTCCGACAATGTCATAAACGTAAAGTGCAAAAAGGCGGACGGCGAGTGGAAAACTGCCGCCGAGACCCTTTTCGACCCGGGCGAAGACGACTGGGACGAGAAGGCGACAAAGTCCGTTGCCAACACAATCTGTGAGGCCGTCGCCTCCTCTTTCGGCACCGACTGTGTCTTCGCCGGCAAAACCGCAAAGACAGGCGCCAAAGAGAAAGAGACAAAGGTAATCGACGTCACGGAAGCCGTATCTTCCAAGAAGTCAAAGAAGAACAAGGAAGCGGCTTCGCAGTACGATATCATCACATTCACAAACCGCATGGAGACCATCTTCCCCGACCTCAAGGGAGAGATGCTGAAGAATATCGACAAGTACGATATATACCTCCCCGAGGAGTACTTCGAAACCCTCATAACTCCCCGCGTCATGAAGGCTCTCCGTGAAAATGACAGACCGCTTCTCAAGAAGCTCTTCAGTGCCTTCAGCACTTTCTACAACGAAGGTGACAACGACATGCAGAGCCTCATCGTGGTCTCGATTCTCGGCATGAATCTCTTCAAGGAAGAGGACCTCCTTAAAAACTGCGAGAAGCTTATGGATGTGAATCTTTATAACGCCCTGATTCCCGTTCTTGAATACCTCAAAACAGGCGGCGCAAAGAAGCGCATCTCCTCATTTGCTTCTCCCAAGCCGAAAGCGAACAAATAAGACGTTTGTTTATTTTTAGGACACGTGTTATAATTATCTGGCTATATATTCCGTAAAATATTTTTTAGGGGGATTTTTACAATGGCAAAAAGCTACATAGTCCTGAAGGACGCTCCGGTAATGGACTACCTTCATGACTTCGTTGCACTTCCCGACGACTACGGCACCTATAACTACTTCCACAGAGAAGACATAAAGGCTATCCGCAGCACGGTATTTGCAGCACTCGACGAACTCGATGCCAAGGCCGGCATCGGTGAGGAAATGGCGAAGTATGAGAAAGTCATCATCAAGCCCAACCTCGTAAACGTCTTCCACAACTCAGGTTTCTATGACAAGGACGGCAAGGCCGATTTCCCCGAGACAACTGACCCTCGTGTATTCGAGGCCGTTGTGGCATGGGTAAAGGACCGCAACCCCAACGTCATCATCGCTGAGTCGTCAGGTAAGCCGTTCCCGGCAGCAGCCTCTTTCGTAATCACCCGTTACACGGAGATTGCAAAGTACTACAACACCGAACTCGTTCCGCTTGAGAGACGTCCCGTAGTACGTTACATGTGCCCGAAGGCTGAGGTTCAGAAAGAAATTCTCATCCCCGACACATTCGACGACATCGTAAAGGGTAAGGCTTACTACATCTCCGTACCGAAGATGAAGACAAACATCTACACAGGCGTTACACTCGGATTCAAGAACGCCATGGGTACGATTCCTTACTTCCTTCGTGAGCGTAACCACACTCACGACATCAACAAGAAACTTGCTGATATGCTCTACCTCTTCAAGCCCAACCTTACCGTTATCGACGGTATCGTAGGCGGCGAGGGCAACACACCCGCTCCCGTAGATCCGGTAGACGTTCATATGATAGTTGCTTCCAACCAGTCTGTTGAGGCTGACCGTCTCACAACATACATGATGGGCTTCGACCCGAACGAGAACAAGCTCATCCAGGAAGCTGACAAGCGCGGCTTCGGCGATCCCGATGTTGAAATCATCGGTGAGCCCAGAGTCACACCTTTCCGTCCCGCATGTCCTTCAGTCATGCGCGGCGAAATCGTAGACAACTTCCCGGGCATTGTTGCTCTTGCAGGTCACACCCTTCCGGGCGCCCCCAAGATCACAGACCCGAACAGTGTTACACCTGACCAGGCCTTCGCTCTTGAGCAGGCATGCGTCGGCGGATGCCTCTCTTCAATCGGCATGGGCTTTGCCTCCGCTCTCTACGGACCGGCCAAGCCGCACAACCCCGACCTCTTCGTAGTTGAGGGTCCCGGTGTTGAAATTGACGGCAAACGCTATTGGTTCGACAAGAACGGCAAGCCGTACACGAAGGATGACATCGTAAACGGCGGCAAGAAGATCATGGTCATGGGTAAGTGCTGCGGCGAGGACATGCTCGCTATAGCCGACTACCCGATCAAGGGTTGCTGCGACCCCGCAGAATGCCTCAACGCCACACAGAACGCACTCGGTGTAGTTAACCCTCAGCTTCGTCCTTGGGGCAATACATCACTCGTTCCGGTAGCAGTTCCGAACCTCGTAGGTACTATGGTTTATCGTGCCAAGTGGCTCCTTCAGGGCAAGGCCGTTGACGTTCCCAGAAAGCATGAGGACCGCATCTTCGAGCTTCCTCCGCTCTCTGAAGAGGACGCAAAGAAGGACTACATCGCATGGCCTATCCCGACACTCTCATGGCCTGAGAGACTTCACGGTATCGCTGACATGCTCAACTTTGCCGGATCACTCACAGGTATGCCGGGCGCCATCAAGTATTACCTCAAATAAGGTATTAAAAGTCAGGGACTTTTAAATACAGGCTACAGTAGGGCCTCTCACTCTCGGGTGAGAGGCCCTCGGTCTTTTTAAGCAAACAGTATAACTAAATGGGAGCGGGGCATTTACCGCCGGAAAACTCACCTCGAGTATTTGCAGAGATTTGTAGATTTTTAAGTGTAGGTCGCAAATAATACGGTGGTTTTCGTCGGCAAACACCCCGCTCCCCTTTTAGAGTTTCTTTTTACCTTAAAAAGGAGTAAAATGTAAGGTAACTTATTTAAAAAGAGGTAAGGCAATGAAAAAAGCTATTGCGATATTACTGCTTATGACAATGATGCTGACGTTTTGCGGATGCGCCGGCGTCAAGGAATATCTGTGGCCTACACCGACGACGGCGGCGCCGCCGAAGCCGACTTCGAACATCACGATTATACCGGGATGGTCGATAGTCCAGGTGGCGGAAAAGCTCGAAGAGCTTGAAATCTGCTCAGCCGACGGCTTCCTGGAGGCGGCAAAGGTGGTTCCTCCGGGATACGACACGCTTGTAAACGGTCTCGGCACGGCGGAAGGATATCTCTTCGCTGCCGAAGGCCTGATTCTTCCGGAGACTCACAATATTTATCAGAACTCAAATCCGGGGAACGTACTCCGTTTCTTCCTCGACTATACGGCGAAGAGCATAGATGCCATCTCATATGATGACACTACAGCCTATGCCCGCGCCGAGCAGCTCGGCATGTCAATGTACGAGATTTTCACCCTGGCATCAATAATCCAGTACGAGGCAAACCTCGGCTCCACGGACAAGGACTTCGAGATAATGCAGCAGGTCTCATCCGTATTCCATAACCGTCTCAACAATCAGAACAACGGTTATGCCTACCTCGGCAGTGATGCCACGAGGAAATACATCGAAGTCAAGATGAAGAAATACATCGAAGACAACAA
>CAMYWC010000047.1:0-5824 GCA_947302545.1 uncultured Clostridia bacterium
TTGTGGTTGAGTCCGGTGATACCAGTCGAGCGGAAACCGCCCTGCGCAAATGCATCGTTTTCCGTAGCGCCGCCGAGAGGCGGTACCATGCCCTTGTTGCAGAGAATGTCGAGTTCCTGAGCCGCTTCCATAAAGAGGTCGGATACATCCTTGTCAGCCTTTACAGTGGCGTTGAGGTCACGATAGTTTACAAGGAGATACTTCGGATCGTAGATTGTGTCGTATGAGTAGATGAATGTGGGAACATCCCTGTACTCACCCTTGTGGGCCTCGCACCATGCCTTCGCGCCGCGAAGACCGGCTTCCTCTGAACCTGTGAGGATAACGCCTACCTCTGTGTTTTCAAGCTCAATACCGGCATCCTTCATAGCCTTGAGTATGGAGATACCCATATAGCAGCCTGTGAGGTTGTCGTTTGCACCGTCAACAACACGGTAGGGATTCCACATGAAGAACATGTAAATCCAGAACGGAGCAAAGAGAATGCCCCATGTGCTGAGTTTCCAGATAAGCTCGGAAGCTCCGCCGTTTACGAGTACGAGTATTGAGAGAACAAGGTAATAGAGCGCGCCTATTGCCGAGATAATTATAAGGCTCTCAAAGAGAACACCGCCGCCTATATAGTTGGCGGGCCATTCCCAGGCAGCGTCCGGATGACCGTTGAAGAATATCCTTCTCTTTACCTCACCCTTGCAGGACTTGATGGCTGTAACGTTTGTGCCCGTTTTCTTCGGGAACATGAAGTCAACAACCTTCTTGTAGATACCGAACTGCAGGAAAGCAAGCAGGAATCCGAGAGCTATGAGTATCGTGGACACGATATAAGCCACGGGGCCTGTTCCGAATCTGAAGAAACCGACAGCGATAAAGATCAGTGTGAACGTGATGTGAATCCAGCCGTAGAAAGAGCCGGGGTTCTCATCAAATGACTCAATTTCAACTGTCTCACATCCGCAGTCTTTTTTCAGCACGTCAGCCATGTACTCACAGGCTGCGCGCTCGCCCTCCGAACCGGGATCGCGTTTCGGAAGGTCCTTGCAGATATGTGTGATCTCTTTAATCATATACTGCGCGGATTGATCTTTCTGTGCTATTAAAGCATCAAACTTTTCACTCATTTTCTATGCCCCCTGTCAATGGTTAAGTCCGTCTTTACCGTATTTCTTGTTTATATTAAGCGGCAGTGCGCAGAGCATGAGATATGTCTGCATTACAGCCTGTTTTACTCTCTTTACGGGTCCCATCCTCGGCATGGGAACGGAGATGAAGTCCTTCTCCATATCCTTCTTTGAAAGCTTCGGAAGCGGGAACACCGCGTCGTTGTGTGAGAGAGTCGGAGCATCACACGGCTTGCCTCTCAATGCTCCGAGCGCACGTACAAGTATCATCTCGACAAGGCGGAGGCCTGTCGGAATAAGCCATGGATTGGCCGGGTTTACAATCGGAATTACGGAGCCGCCCGCCATACAGATGAGCGAGGCGCACTTCGCGGGATCCGCACAGCCTGTGGCCTTCCAGAAGCATATATCGCCGCAGGTTGCGAGAGTACAGTTGCCCATTCCGTATTTCTTCATAGGAAGGGCCTCAAGGTCCTCCTTAGTGTAAGGCTTGCCGTTCTTGTCCCACCAGTAGCGAGTGCCGTTTACGACAATACCGGGGCCCTCAATTACGCATACCTTTACGTTTTCGCCCTTCATTGATTTCTTGTGGTTGAAGAAATCAAGTCCGAACTTGACCGAAGCGAGGCAGCCGCCCGTGCAGGCCTGTTCTATCTGAAGGACCATCTCAGGTGTTACGCTGTTCGGGTCAGTTATCTCAGGTACACCCGGGAGGTTATGTCCGGTAACGGCCATAAGGTTCGGGAATTCACGCGCTGTCTTCTCATCCATCAGGCTCGCTATTGCCGGACGGAAAGGCGTGACGGTTGTGTCGCCGATAATCTCGACCTTATCATCGCCGAAGTTACGCTTCGTAGCCTCGATAAGAAGTTTATTCTTTTCAGGGTCGAAGCCCATCATATATGTCGTGATTCTGTCAGCCTCAACAGACTGGTTCGAAGCGACAATCTTGCCGACCTTTACGGGGTCAACCGGAGAAGGTGTGTTTCCTTCGCCGCCGATAATACCGTCGATTACGGTGAGGTTGGGCTTGAAGAGATAAAGCAGGTCGGCGAGTTTCTTGTCTATGTCATGGGTATGGTTTCTCTCACGAAGGAAGTAAGGAATGGTACCCATTGCGTTCTTGAAACCGAGGGTTACGCCTGTGTAGAGGTTGGTCTTCATCTTCGGTACGGAGATATAGTACGCATCTCCCCTGACAACCTCGTCAAGAATCTTGGGCAGATATACCTCGTTCATTACCTCTGCCTTGGGAAGTATGTAACGTACGACGGGCTGAAGCTCCATTGCGATGAGTCCGGTATTGTAATACTTCGCAATCTTATCATAGCCTGCAGCCTTGAAAGCCGTCTTTGTCGGATAGGGTTTACCTGCCGACTCGATGATGGTTATGTTATCGTTGTACTGCTTGATGTAGGATACGACAGCCTCAAACACACGCGGGTCAGTGTTCTCGGGATAATCCTTCTTGTCGAGAGATACATTGTGATAGACGAAGACGAGGTTCGGTTTGATAAGAATCCTCTTGTAGTTCTTGAGTTCGTCGGTAAAATGTGTCTTCTCGTCCAGGTCATCAAGAGCGGCATATACCGTCTCCCTGATAGCCTTGATGTCCTTGCGCTTGAAATACTTCTTCGTTCCGTAGTACTTCGGAAGCGAAGTAAAGTTATTCATATAGTCAAGCTTCGGGGCATCCTTGATGATTACATAACTCTTTGAAGCCATATAATTACCCCCTTTAAAAATACACTATTATTTTAACAAAAAAAGGTTTCTCTTACAAGAAACCTTTCAATGTAATATATATTATTTTTCAAGGAGTTTGAGGTACTTCGGGATGGCCTCTTCGAAGTTTACTCCGTACCAGTTGTAGTTCGGATCATTCATCGTGCACTTAATGCACTCGAGTGTGTACTCAACCGCGACGGCAAGGGCCTCGTAGACGGTAAGTCCGTTCATGAGAGCACCCGTGAATGAGGAGGCATAGATATCGCCCGTGCCGTGGAAGGAAACCGGAAGATGTTCGTTGTAGTACTCGAAGATCTCATCCTTCTCCCTGTCATAGCACATGACACCGAGTTTGCCCTCTTCAAAGCTCATGCCCGTAAGTACGGCATAGCGCGGACCTAACGCGGCAAGTCTCTTCAGAATGTTTTCAATGTAGTCGCGTGAATAACCTTCACCGATGTATTCCTCGCCGAGCATGAAACAGGCCTCGGTGAGGTTCGGAAGGATGACATCAGCCTTGGCACAGACTGTGGCCATGGCCTTGGCAAAGTCCTCCGTAAAGCCCTTGTAGAGGACACCGTTATCCGCCATGGCCGGGTCAACGACGATAGCCGTCTCCGGGCCTTTGAAGTCATCGAAGAACTTCTTTACGAGATCTATCTGCTCGAAGGAGCCGAGATAGCCGGTATAAATGGCGTCAAACTCGAATTTTTCCTTTTTCCAATGCTCTGAAATCGGAGTGATTTCAGATGTCAGGTCGTGGAAGGTAAAACCTTCCTTAAACGCGGTATGTGTTGACAATACCGCCGTAGGTAAAATTGCGGCTTCCACTCCCGCCGCTGAAATGATGGGCAGTGCTACGGTGAGCGAGCACTTTCCTACACAGGAGATATCCTGGATTGAGACAATGCGCTTCATTGCTCTTTCACCTCTTCTTTCTTGTTCTTTGAAGGCAGCTGTGATATCACTATCGCCGCCAGCATTATAAGACTTCCGATATACTCTCTTACCGTCATCGCCTCATGCAGGAATAAAGCTCCCGTCAGTGCTGCGAACACGGACTCCATACAGAGTATGAGTGAGACAATCGAAATGTTTGTACCTTTTTGAGAGAAAATCTGCAGTGTATATGCCACACCGCTCGACAAAATCGCGGTGTAAAGCAGAGGACCCATAGTGTCCCTTACCATACCGGGTTCGGGGATCTGTCTGAAGGCGAGCATGAATCCCGCACAGACAACAGTCGCTACCGCGAACTCAAAACAGGACAGACGGACGGCATCCACCCGGAGGGAATACTTGTCAACGAAGGTCATCTGCAAGGCATATGTCACCGCACACAGGATGAGATAGATGTCTGTCTTTTCTATGGTAAAGCCGTCCTTTATACAGAGAAGATAAAGGCCGATTACGGCTATGAATATGCAGAGCCAGATACGAGCCGGCTGGCGCTTACCTATTGCCATTCCGATAATCGGAATGATGACGATGTAAAGAGCTGTCAGGAAGCCTGCCTTACCTGCTCCCGAGCCAATGCCCAGCTGCTGGAAATTCATGGCGACTGCGAGCGTAATGCCGCAGAGTATACCGCCCTTTACCATCTCCCTGTCGGAATGTTTGTAATCCGGCTCAAAGTTCGGATTCTTCTTCCTGATAAAGTCAAAGACAAAGACCAGGATTACGAGAAAAGGAACCGCAAAGAGATTGCGGAAAGTATTGAAAGCAAACGGCGGCATTCTGTCTGCGCCGAGATACTGGGCCGCGAAAGCGGAGCCCCATATGAAAGCCGCGATAAGCGGCAGTATTGTCTGTCGTACGAAACTTGTGTTTGAATTCATAATATAAGATTTTAGTGTAATACGCGTCCTAATTCAAGAGAAAGTTTATTAATATAAAAATTAAAGGCGGCAACTTACGTTGCCGCCTGTCTGACTATTTCATTGGAGTTTACCTCACAGTTTAATTCCGAAAAAAGACTTAACTGTTCTTTGGACTCACCCTTTCAAATTATTTCAGGTTAAACATCCGGTGGATTGTCCTCAAGTTGAATCATAACGTACCAACTCCGTTTTTAGTCTACTTGCTAAAACCTCGATTGTACATTGGAATCAATCCCTTCTTTATAAATTCGGAACCTTTTCTTGTCTCCAATATAGCACCGTTTTCGGTATATGTCAACATTTTCTACAAAAAATATTTGTTATTTTTTAGACAATTATGCAAAATGTACAAATGTCTAAATTGTTGCGGGATTTATGGGCGGTGCGTCCGGACCATCGTAGTAGTAGCGTACATTCGCGGCCTGTGCAATATTCAGGGCGTGATCGGCTACACGTTCAAGGTCGGTCAGAGTCTCTACGAATATGAGACCCTGTGAGGAATGGCATTCGCCGTCGTGCAGACGTTTGACGTGATTGTCCTTCATGACATCTACGAGGTCGTCTACCGCCTGCTCCTCAAGGTAGATCTTGTTGTAGGCCTCCTGAGAGGGCTCGAAGAGGTGGATGCATGCATCGTTTAAGATGTTTATGACATCGGTTACAAGCTCTTTAAGTTCGAGCATCGCATCAGCTGAGAAGGGTTTGTTCTCCTCCTTCATGCGGTTTGCGTAATCGATCATATTCTCGGCATGGTCGCCTATACGCTCAAGGTCGGTCGTGACATGGAAGAGATGACCTATGTGATTCGCGTCCTGCTCAGAGAGATTGAGGGACGAGCAGCGGATGAGCGCATCCGTTATGGCCTTGTTCAGGAAGTCTATGGTCTTTTCAACCTTCATGAACTTCGACTTGTCGTAGGTCTCATCCGCAAAGAAGGTATCCGTTGCCGTCTTGAGGTTCTGCTTTGTGAGATCCTGCATGCGGCGGATTTCCGCATCTATCTGAGGGATGCATGTTACGGCTGAAGCAAGGCCGGCCTCGGTGATATACTCGAGTTTTCCGTCCTCGTGCTCCTTGTCCTCACCGCGTATTATCTTA
>CAMYWC010000048.1:0-5766 GCA_947302545.1 uncultured Clostridia bacterium
AATACAAGGAGTACGAGCCCCTCTTTGACTATGCAACACCCATAGCCGAAAAGCAGCACAAGAAAGCCTTCTTCGTCTGCTGTGACGACTATGTAACTATGACAGACGGTACGGGTATCGTCCATATAGCTCCCGCTTTCGGTGAGGACGACGCCAATGTAGGCAGGAACTACGACCTGCCCTTCGTACAGCTCGTCGACGGCAAGGGCAATATGACCGCCGAGACGGACTACGAAGGCATCTTCGTCAAGGATGCCGACCCGAAGATTCTTGTCGACCTCGACAAGAAGGGTCTCCTCTTTGACGCCCCGAAGTTCGAGCACAGCTACCCGCACTGCTGGCGCTGTGACACTCCCCTCATCTACTACGCACGCGAATCCTGGTACATAAAGATGACCGAGGTCCGCGACGATCTCATTAAAAACAACAACACGATAAACTGGATCCCCGAGAGCATCGGCAAGGGCCGCTTCGGCGACTGGCTCGAGAACGTTCAGGACTGGGCAATCTCGAGAAACCGCTACTGGGGTACTCCGCTCAATGTCTGGGAATGCGAATGCGGTCACAGACACGCTATAGGTTCCATTGAGGAACTCAAATCAATGTCCGGCAACTGCCCGGATGATATTGAACTGCATCGCCCGTTTATCGATGCCGTTACAATCAAATGCCCCGAGTGCGGCAAAGAGATGCACAGGGTCCCCGAGGTTATCGACTGCTGGTTCGACTCGGGCTCAATGCCTTTCGCACAGCACCACTATCCGTTTGAGAACAAGGATCTCTTCGAGCAGCAGTTCCCGGCCGACTTCATCTCAGAGGCAGTCGACCAGACAAGAGGCTGGTTCTACTCACTCCTTGCAATCTCAACTCTCATCTTCAACAAGGCGCCATTTAAAAACGTAATCGTTCTCGGCCACGTGCAGGACGAGAACGGCCAGAAGATGAGTAAGTCAAAGGGCAACGCAGTCGACCCGTTCGAGGCCCTCGAGACCTACGGCGCCGACGCCATACGCTGGTACTTCTATACCAATTCGGCGCCCTGGCTTCCCAACCGTTTCTACGGCAAGGCCGTATCCGAGGGACAGCGTAAGGTCATGGGTACGCTCTGGAACACATATGCGTTCTTCGTACTCTATGCCAACATTGACAACTTCGACGCCTCGAAGTACACTCTCGACTACTCCTCACTCTCGACAATGGACAGATGGTGTCTCTCAAAGATGCAGTCCATGGTCAAGGGCGTTGATGAGAATCTAGAGAACTACAGAATTCCGGAGGCGGCCAAATACATCGCCGAGTTCGTGGACGAACTCTCCAACTGGTATGTACGCCGCTGCCGTGAACGCTTCTGGGCTACAGAGCTCACACAGGACAAGATCAATGCCTACATGACGCTCTACACGGCGCTCGTCACAACCGCCAAGGTCGCCGCCCCGATGATCCCTTTCATCACCGAGGATATCTACCAGAACCTTGTACGTGAGAACGACAAGAGCGCGCCCGAGTCAATTCACCTCTGCGATTTCCCTTCAGTTAAAACTGAGTGGATTGACAAAGAACTCGAAGACAACATGGAGGAGGTTCTCCTCATCGTCGGCCTCGGACGCGCGTGCAGAAACGGTTCCAACATTAAAAACCGCCAGCCGCTCGCGAAGATGTTTGTCAAGGCCAACAAGGAACTCGACTCCTACTGCACGGGCATCATCAAGGATGAGCTCAACATCAAGGAGATCAGTTTCGTGGACGACGCTTCCGACCTCCTCTCTTACAACTTCAAGCCGCAGATGAGAACACTCGGTCCGAAGTACGGCCCTCAGCTCAACGAAATCCGTCAGAAGCTCACCGAGCTCGACGGCAGCAAGGCAAAGGCCGAACTCGACGAGACCGGAGTATTAAAACTCAGCATCTCCACGGGCGATATAGAACTCACCGCTGACGATCTCCTCATCGAGACCAAGCAGCAGGAAGGCTACTACAGCCTCTCCGACTTCGGTGTGACCGTCGCAATTGACACGACTCTCACCGACGAGCTCATCACCGAAGGCTTTGTACGCGAGATTATCTCAAAAGTACAGACCATGAGAAAGGATGCGGGCTTTGAGGTCATGGACCGTATCAACATCTATGTTGACGGTTCCGAAAAGATAAAGAAAATCGCCGAAGAGAACAAGTCGGCCATCATGGGCGACGTCCTCTGCGACGAGATTATAGTAGGCACGCTTGACGGCTACACCGCTAAATGGGATATCAACGGTGAGGATGCCACATTCGGTGTCAAAAAGAACTAAAAGAAAAGGCGCTCGAAAGAGCGCCTTTTTTATTCAGTCTTTTTTGCTTTTCGGTTTAGCAAGAAGTATGACCGCAATAAGTATGGCAAGGTAGATGAGAAGGATTCCCACCGTCATGAGAGCCTTGCCGAGCCCCTCCTTGGCTATTCCGATAAACACGAGCATCGGAGCGCCGAAGAGAATTCCGAAAGAGCTTCCGAGGATGAGATTGTTTGCCGCGGGAGTCTCATAATTCGGATCGATCTCACGGAGAAGAAGGACACCGGATCCTATTGTGCCGGTCATCATACCGAACATTGAAAGGAGTCCTTCGTAATAATAATTGCCGTATACCTTCTTACATACCACCGTAAGCCAGAACCATGTCACAACCGCTCCGGCTGCACAGATAAGTATGAACGGAACAAAGAGACCCTTAAGGTCCTCTATCTCAATTGAAGCGATGCCGGCAACAATCATGATATCAAAGAAGAAACCGGACATACGGTTTAAGAGATAGTTGTTCTGGTACTGCTTTTTAATGATGTTCTTTTTCTGTCCCTGCTTGAAGCAGACGCGGACAAGTATTGCGACAGCAGAACCTATGATGAAGTTAAATCCCCAGAGGATGGAGTTTAACATATTGCCTATTCCGATTGCATTGAACGCGGTCGTAAGGCCGATTGTGACAAAATATGTGAGAATATAGACGATGAATATGAGTGCTACCTGAATTGAGAGCCTGTCAATCGAATCCGAAACGGGAAGTTCATCCTCGCCCTGGAAGAAACCGACTGAGAGCTCCTGTTCTTTTGCGGCTTCCTTACGTACTGTGAGCTTGTTCCTTCTGCGGAGCACGTTCAGAATTATTACACCCACGGTGCAGGCAACGATATATCCGCAGGCTGCAACGGAAAGACCAAAGCTTCGGCCGCCTGTAAAACCGGCCATTTCATAGGTCGTACCGACATTGTTCGCCTGGCCGGGTCCCTGGCCGAAGCCCATTGGAAGAAGCATGCCTGCGGCAGGGAAGAGTGTCGGCATAAAAGTCTTTGCCAGAAGAATGGTTATGCTGAGTCCGACAATTCCCTGTACGAGGTAGGAACTGACTATTATGGCACCGGATTTTACACCGGTGAGCGTGCCGCCTTCGCGGTTAGCGTCGTCTGTCGTACGAAGTGACATGGCGATAAAGCCGAGCGCTATGGCGTGATAAACCAGTTTCTCATAGAGCTGTCCGTCTATGAGTTCTATTCCCGCTCCCCTGAAGATATACTTCAGCGCCAGGAGCAGGAAGCCCGCTATAACCGCAACGGGCATGAGTGTCTTCTTGATCTGAGGGCTGCTCTGCCTCATGAAATTCGCCAGCAAAAGGGCCGCAAGCAGGATACCTATCTGTATCATTAAAGCCCATACTTCATAAGCGGAAAAATCCATTATTTGTCCTCCGGTTCTCTGTTTTGCCAGAAGGCGAGATACTTTCGCATGGACGATGTATCGTTCACCTTTATTTCATAATAACTTCCTTTATAAGAAAAGAGAAGTCTTTTCGCCTGCGTCATGGCCATATTTGAGATATCGTCCAGCAAAAACGTGCACATGCCGCAGACCAGTCTGTCTTTCATCTGATGCAATGTAAATCCGTCACCTAAAACGGTCTCTTTATGACCGGGACCAATCTGCTTTAAGGTGACATTTTTGTCAGAGAAGAAAACCTCTTCGCTCTCGCGCACATAGTCGAGGCTCTTCAGTCTTTCAAACTGAATCTTGTCCCATTCGGCAATGTTCTCAGGACCGAATGTACCTTTGAGAGTACCATTGTCCTGCACCTCTGCGGTGGCTCCGCACCTGAAGCAGCGGACGGTGTCACCCACAGCCTCAAGCGAATCCACATGTCCGCAGCGCGGGCATATAAAGAGTGCTCTCGGAAGTCCCGCCGCCTTGTCGGTTCCGACATAGGCGACGTCCGGGTGCTCCCAGCAGTTGTAATAAATGTCATTCGTTATGGCCTCAAGCACTTCGCCCGCGCTCATCTTTTCAAGCTCTTCCGGGGAATAGATGCCTGCGACATTTATCTTTATCTTACCGCGGCGGCGTTTCTCAGCCCAGCGGGGCTTCGTGAGATAGCCGCCCTCAATCCTCATCGTAACAAGAGATGCTCCCGAGGATTTTACGAGCTTTCCGGTCGCGGAAAAGACGGGCATGGTAATGCCGTTCCATGAGGCTTCGCCCTCCGCCATGAGGCCGACGTTTCGCCCGGCCTTCGTCGCGCGAAGACAGGCCTTGACCGTGTCCGCACCGGAGGACGCTTTCTTCCTCGGAATCGGCGCCAGGAAATACTCTAAAAGCTTTGAAACAAATCCGAGCCTGAAAATATGCTCAGAAGCAACAAAGGAGATCGGGCTCTTCGGGAATGCATAAGCCACGAAAAGCGGATCCAGATTATTCGTATGGTTTGCTATGACAATGAACGGACCGTCAATATCAACTACGTCCGTTTCAATGTTGTACATAGCTTTGACCACCGGTCCGGTCAGGCGTTGCGCCGCAAACCAGAACCTGTCTGTCCTGCTGACTTGTTTCTCTGCCATGATACCTCCGAATATTTGCAAAAAGACGGGACTGTAAAATACGATCCCGTCTTTTCATTTGCCAGAATTATTTCTTCATGTCGTTATTGAAAGCTTCTTTCGCAGCTTCAAAACCGGCTTTTACGCCCTTTACGCTTGCCTGTGCAACATCAGAGATGGCATCAACCGCCTCTTTTGCGCCTTCGGCAATGCTCTTGACTGCTTCGCGGGCCTTCTCTTCGTTTTCCTTCTTCTTGTCCTCTTTCTCATACTTGATAGCGGCCTGAGCTGCTGCAAGACGAGCGATAGGTACACGGAAAGGTGAGCAGGAAACGTAGTCGAGGCCTATCTGGTGGCAGAACTCAACGGATGTCGGGTCGCCGCCGTGTTCACCGCAGATACCGCAGTGGAGTGACGGATTGACCGGCTTGCCGAGTTTGAGTGTCATTTCCATGAGCTTGCCTACGCCGTTCTGGTCGAGTTTTGCAAACGGATCGTTCTCGAAGATCTTGGCATCGTAGTAAGCATCGAGGAACTTACCTGCGTCATCACGGCTGAAGCCGAATGTCATCTGGGTCAGGTCGTTAGTGCCGAAGCAGAAGAAGTCTGCATTAGCAGCGATCTCATCAGCTGTAAGGCATGCACGAGGAATCTCGATCATTGTACCTACTTCGTACTTGAGGTCGGAGCCTGCTGCTGCAATCTCAGCATCAGCTGTCTCAACTACGAACTGCTTAACATACTTGAGTTCCTTAACGTCGCCTACAAGCGGAATCATAATCTCGGGCTTGACGTCCCAGTCAGGATGATTCTTCTTGACGTTGATGGCGGCACGGATAACAGCCTTTGTCTGCATTACTGCGATTTCAGGATATGTAACCGCAAGACGGCATCCGCGATGACCCATCATCGGGTTGAACTCGTGGAGA
>CAMYWC010000049.1:0-5726 GCA_947302545.1 uncultured Clostridia bacterium
GAGTTCAAGGAGACCGGCCATCCGTGCAACCTGACCCTCAAGCAGGGTTGCGCAATGGGCGACTGGAAATACCGCGGCGTCACCGTGCTCGGCGAGGCGGGTCCCGGCCTGATCACCAACTGGTCCGGTGCGCATATCGGCTCGGCCTTCTCGCTCTGCGACCAGGCCCGTGCCGAGCAGCTCGAGAGCTACTGCCTGCCGCAGGGAGTAATAGTTAACCTGTGGCGGGAGATAGCGGCAGGCCGTCCCGGTCTTATAACCAAGACCGGACTCGGCACATTTGTCGACCCCCGTGTTGAGGGCGGCCGTATGAATGCGTCCGCAAAGGACGAAATAGTCAAGGTTGTTGAATTCGGAGGAGAGGAGTACCTCTATTACCCCGGATTTTCAATAGATGTCGCAATACTTCGCGGCACGATAGCCGATGAGAACGGAAATATCTCTTTTGCTCATGAGTCCGTAATCAATGAGGGACTCGCGGTGGCGGAGGCCACGAAGAACACTGGCGGTATAGTCATTGTTCAGGTCGAATACATCGCAAAGAAAGAGACATTGAACCCCAAGGAAGTAAAGATTCCGGGCATACTTGTCGACTATGTAGTCAAAGCGACTGATCCCATGTCTTGTTGGCAGGCAGAGGGTGACTACTGGCAGCCCTCCTACTCCGGCCAGATTAAAATTCCCCTCGGTGAGATTAAACCTATTCCTTTCGATGAAAGAAAAGTTATTTGCCGCCGCTGCGCTATGGAACTCAAAGCCGGCGATCTCATAAACCTCGGAGTGGGAATGCCTGCTGACATTTCAAAAGTTGTCGCCGAAGAGGGACAGCTGGAGAAAGTCACAATGAGCACCGAGTCAGGTATGGTGGGCGGTGTGCCCTCAGCTCTTCCGAGCTTCGGCAGCGCGTACAACCCCGAAGCCATAATGACTCCCAATGACATGTTCGACCTGATTTCCGGAGGCGGCCTTGACGTCACCTGCCTCGGAATAGGCGAAGTCGATAAGGACGGCAACAACAATGTCTCCCGCATGGGCAAGCGTCTCACCGGCCCGGGCGGATTCATAGACATTACTTCTTCCACAAAGAAGGTTATCTTTGCCGGAACATTCACCGGTCACGCTGAGTATGAGATCGGTGACGGCAAGATTAAAATCACAAAGGAAGGCGACATAAAGAAGTTTGTAAACACTGTCGGACAGATTACATTTGCCGGTCAGTATTCTCCTGATACGCAGGAGGTCTTCTATGTGACCGAGAGAGCCGTTTTCAAACTTATTGACAAGAAGATGACTCTTATTGAGATTGCGCCCGGTATAGACCTTGAGAAGGACATTCTGGCGCAGATGGATTTTGAACCCGAAATCGCTTTCGATTTAAAGGAGATGGATCCCGCATTATTCCGTGAGACCTGGGGAGGGCTCGAATTATGATACTTGATGAGAAGCGCCTGCTTATGAGAAAACTCTGCCGTGAGTTCGCCGAAAACGAATTCACCGATGAGCTTCTCGACAGAATAGAGGAGACAGGCGAATTTGATTACGAAATCTTTAAGAAGATGGGACAGTACGGTTTCTGCGGAGTGAAGATTCCGAAGGAATACGGAGGACAGGGCGGTGACTCGCTCGACTATGTCATCATGGTTGAGGAGTTTGCCAGAGTTTCTCCCGTACTTGCAATTTACGCCAATACTTCAAACTCACTCGGCGGCGGACCGCTTATGATCTGCGGCAATGAGGAGCAGAAGACAAAATACCTGAGCGATGTAGCTACAGGCAAGACGATAATGATCTTCTGCCTTACCGAGCCGGGTGCCGGTTCGGACGCGGGCGGAACTATCACAACCGCAAAAGAAGACGGTGATTATTTCATCTTAAACGGCCGTAAGACCTTCGCGTCAGGCGCGCCCGTGGCTGACTATGCCTGTGTCCTTGCAAAGACCGATACGTCCCTCAAAGGCTCCAAGGGCATCTCGATGTTCATCGTTGATATGAAACTTCCGGGTGTCACCTGCGGTAAGCCTGAGCATAAGATGGGTATTGTCGGTTATCCGACATCCGATGTCATCTTTGAGGATGTCAGGGTCCATAAGGACGATATGGTAGGCAAGCGCGACAAGGGCTTCGGCGCCGCCATGGCCACGCTCGACGGCGGCCGTCTCGGTATCGCCGCCCAGTCTCTCGGCATAGCCGAGGGCGCCTATGAAGAAGCGCTTAAATACGCCAAAGAGCGTAAGCAGTTCGGTCAGCCCATAGCCAATTTCCAGGCAATCAGTTTCATGCTCGCCGAGATGGCGACTGAGATTGAGGCCGCAAGAGAACTCGTATACTCAACGGCGCTGAGAAAGGACGCGGGAGATCCCGAGGCCTCCAAGCTCTGCGCAATGTCCAAGTTCTTTGCATCAGAGATGTGTAACAGAGTAGCCTACAAGGCCGTTCAGATTCACGGCGGCTACGGCTACATCAAGGATTATAAAGTTGAAAGATTCTACAGAGATGCCCGTATCACTACTCTCTACGAGGGTACATCGCAGATACAGCAGCTCGTCATAGCAAACAACATTCTGAGATAGGAGGGCACATATGAAATACATAGTATGCGTAAAACAGGTGCCCGACACTCAGGGCAAGGTAGCCGTAAAAGAGGACGGTACAATGGACCGTTCCAAGATGGCAGCCATTATAAATCCGGATGACCTCAATGCCGTTGAGGCAGCTCTCGCGCTGAAGGACAAGAATCCCGAAGCTAAGGTAGTAGTTGTCTCTATGGGACCTCCGCCTGCAGCGGGAATGCTCCACGAGCTCCTTGCCATGGGCGCTGATGAGGCCGTCTTGGTATCCGGCCGTGAATTCGGCGGCTCGGACACATTCGCCACTTCACAGATTCTGGCCGGCGCCATATCGCATATCGGCATTGACGCGGAAGACATCATCTTCTGCGGCCGCCAGGCGATAGACGGCGATACGGCGCAGGTCGGCCCGCAGATTGCCGAGAAACTCGGCATACCGCAGGTCTCCTACGCCGCCGACATAGAGCAAAACGGCAATACACTCAAAGTTAAAAGAGTCCTTGAGGACGGATATATGAGCATAGAGGTTGACACACCCTGTCTCATAACCTGCATCAAGGAACTCAACAATCCGAGATATATGACAGTATCCGGCATTCTTGAATTCGACAAGAAGCCTTATACTGTATTTGATTTTGAAACACTCAAGGATGAGCCCCTCATAGAACTCGATACAATCGGCCTCAAGGGTTCGCCGACAAACGTATACAAATCATTCTCACCGCCGCAGAAGGCTCCGGGCAGAATGATTGCCGCAACAGAGAGCGGCGCGAAAGAGCTGGCGCAGGAACTTGCCGCCAAGCACATCATATGAGGAGGGAAGAGAGATGTACGACTGCACAGACATAAAGTCCTTTTCAGGCGTCATGGTCTTCTGTGAGGCCCGTGAAGGCAAAATCAACACCACATCCTTCGAACTCCTTTCAGAAGGAAGAAAACTCGCTGATGACCTCGGCACAGAGCTCTGCGGACTGCTTATAGGCGGAGACGTGAAAGCCCTTGCCAAGGAAATCGGCGGATACGGAGCCGACAAAGTATATGTTGTCGAGTCTCCGCTTCTTGAAACTTATACAACTGACGCTTATACTAAAGTCATAAGCGACGTAGTTCACGAGAAAAAGCCCGAGATACTTCTCATCGGTGCCACGAACATAGGCCGTGACCTCGGCCCCCGCTGTGCTGCAAGACTGCACACCGGCCTCACGGCCGACGCCACGCACCTCGACATCGATACGGGCAAGTATCTGGACTTCCTTCGTGAGTCCTCAACAATCGATGTTGATTCGATGACCTGGGACATGGAGGATAAGGGCCTCAAGATGACCCGTCCGGCTTTCGGCGGTCACCTCATGGCGACAATCATCTGTCCTCGTTTCCGTCCGCAGATGTCAACCGTCAGACCCGGTGTTTTAAAGTGCGCCGAGTTTGATCAGGCAAAGGCAGATGCCGTAGTCATCGAGGAACTGAAGACAGACCTCTCAGAGGCCGACCTCAAGACCCGTGTGCTTGAGGTTGTCAAAGAGGCCAAGGAGATTGTCGACCTGCTCGGCGCAGAAGTAATAGTCTCCGTCGGACAGGGTATTGCAAAGGACCCCGAAAAGGGCATCGCTCTCGCTAAGGAACTCGCCGACGCGTTCGGCGGCGGAGTCGTAGGCGCATCCCGCGCCGCGGTTGACGCCGGATTCCTCTCGAGCGACCATCAGGTCGGTCAGACGGGTAAGACCGTCAGGCTCCATATCTACGTCGCTCTCGGTATCTCCGGCGCCATTCAGCACAAGGCGGGCATGCAGGACTCCGAGTACATTATCGCCGTCAACAATTCCGAGACGGCGCCCATATTTGAAGTCGCGGACTACGGTATCTGCGGTGATCTCTATACCGTTGTCCCCATGCTGATTAATGCGGTGAAAGAAGTGAAATAAGATGAGTACACTCCGTACCATCACAATCGACCAGGCTCTCCGTGAGGCGGTCGAGAAGTACCCTAACAACAAGGCTATTGTCTACGGTGATGAATGCTACACCTACAAGGAATTTGATGAAGCTGTCACGACAATGGCATCCGGTCTTATAGACTGCGGCGCCAAAAAAGGCGACAGGGTAGGTGTCTGGTGTGATACATCGCCCAAGGCCATTATCGCCATGTTTGCCTGTTTCAGGGCAGGCTTTGTGCTGACTATGTTCAATACCTCTCTGCTTCATCAGGAGATGATACAGCTGATGAACGGTATTGACATAAAGCAGCTGATTATAGGCGAAGGCTGCAAGAATGTCGACTTCATAAAGGAGTCCGAACTCTTTTATGACAATGTGCCCGCTCTGCTGAATATTCTCTATATCGGCAACGACATGACGAGAAGAGAGTATAAGAATATTGCCAGATACAGGGGTACGGCCGACAATCTGGTTGCGGAGTTTACTGAAAAAGTCACTCCCGAGGATGACGCATGCATTCTGTTTACCAGCGGGACAACACATACCGCAAGACCCGTTGTGACATCCAATTACAGCAGGGTAAACAGCGCTCTTTTACAGGGGGAGGACATAAAAACCACAGAGAACGATGTTTTCTGTATAACAATGCCCATCTTCCACTGCTTCAGCCTCAACGTAAACATCATGGCACCGCTCTTTAATGGCGCGTGTATTTGTATTCCGAAATCAAGGCACACGGGCGACGTTCTGGAAGCGGTTGTCAAACACAAGTGCACCGTAATGAGTTCCGTCCCGTCGTTTTACCATGCCCTGATTGTAAAACAGGATGTTGCAAGGTATGACATATCAAGTCTCCGTGTCGGCTTTATAGGCGGCAGCGCATGTCCGCCCGGACTTTTCAATGAAATTGAGGAGGCCTTGGGCTTCACGCTTCTTTCAAGTCTCGGTCAGACAGAGGCAACTGCCGGCATTACCGTCGCAGATCTCGATGATCCTCTTGAGGAACGGGCAACGACACTCGGTCATTTCATGGACTATATTCAGTACAAATTCACCGATGAAGGCGAGATTTGTATTAAAGGATACAGTGTAATGAAGGGTTATTTCAATGACCCTGTTGCCACAGCTGCCGTAATAGACAATGAAGGCTGGCTTCATACCGGCGACACCGGTTATCTTAACGAGAACGGAAACCTCGCCTACACCGGCAGGTGCAAGGAGATC
>CAMYWC010000050.1:0-5672 GCA_947302545.1 uncultured Clostridia bacterium
CGCCTGCTCCTCATCGAGTTCGCGTACGGCATCGAGTACGCCCTGAAGCTGTCCCTCGACAAGTTTCAGTGCGCTCTCGGCGCGGACCTTCTCCTCATTTGCAGTAATGAGGTCGGCCTCTGAGGCCTCGAGGTCTGCCTTTGCCTTCGCGAGTTCCTCGGATGTCGCCTTGAAAGAAGCCTCCAGTTCATCGAGTTTCTTTCTGTCGCTCTCAAGTGAACTCTTCAGCTCATCGATATTACCGGAGCGGGCAAGCATGCCTGCCTGCTTTACCTTGGAACCGCCGGTGATTGAACCGCCGGCATTTATGACCTGGCCGTCAAGAGTAACTATCTTGAAACGGTGGTTGTATTTTTTGCCCATCGTTACGGCGGAGTCGAGATCCTCGACAACAACCGTGCGGCAGAGTTGATTCTTTATTATTTCGTCATACTTCTTATCGGCGCTGACGAGGTTGCTGGCGATGTCGACGAAGCCGAAGCAGTCGTCAAGGCCCTTCTCGTCAAGCGGCTTATGCTTTATGGCCGAAATCGGAAGGAATGTGGCGCGTCCGCCGTTTGTCTCCTTGAGGAAACGAACGGCCTTCTTGGCGTCGGCGTCACTGTCCACGACGATATTCTGAAGATTGTTTCCGAGCGCGGTCTCAATTGCAACCGTATACTCGTCCTTTACCTTTATGAGTTTTGAAAGCGGTCCGTGGATACCGCGGAGTGTTCCGCGCTTGGCCTCTTTTACGACAGCTTTTACGCTGCCCTGATAGCCGTCCATGTTCTTCTCGAGTTCCTCGAGCATGAGGATACGTTCCTCTTTGGACTGCAGTTCGATACGGGCCTTCTCCACTTCGGCCTTCTGGGCCTCATACTTCTCTTCGCGCTTTTCGGCGCGGAGTCTGTATCCCTCAATTGAGTTCGAAACGCTCGTTATGGTTTCAAGACAGGAGTCAAGTTCAGCCTTTGCGGACTTCTGCTCCTCCTCGAATCTTTCAATTACGGCCTGACGCTCCGCACGGCTCTCGTCGACATTCTCATGTCTGGTGAGAATCTCTTCTTTACTTGAGAGAGCCTCGGCCTTGCGAACACGCGCGTCCGCTATTTTTTCCGAGATGGCGGTAAGTTCCTCTGAAAGTTCCAGAGTCTTGTCCGAGTTCTCGCTGTCGGCCTGTGTCAGACCTTCGACATCGACGGTCAGGGCCGCCATGGCTTCGCGCTTTTCGTTTACCTCAGCCTCGAGTGCCGCGATTCTTTCTTCGGCCTCTTTTATCTTGGCTTCGGTCTCGGTGCGCTCGCCGGTGGCCTCCTCCATCTCTTTCTTTATACGTTCAATCGACTGATTGTTGTGCTCAATGCTGTTTTCATTAACGGCAATCTTCGCGTTTATCTCGCCGATTTTCTCATCTGAGGAAGCCATGTTCTCACGGATGGTCTCTATCTCGACGACAATCTCCTGTGAGCGCCTGTAGCACTCCTCGGTCCGGGCGTCTATTCCCTCAAGTTCCTCAACGATGGCCTTGTACTGGGAATCCGAAATCTCAATTTTATGCTCCTGGTCACGAAGACGCTCCTTTAAGGTGTCTATCGTGTAGAGCCAGAGGCTGATTTCGAGTTTCTTCGTCTCCTCGGCGAGGACAAGGAACTTCTCCGCCTTCTCACTCTGAACCTTAAGGGGGCCGACACGGCTCTCGAGTTCGGCGAGTATGTCGCGCAGGCGGACGAGGTTCTCTTCCGTCTGCTCAAGGCGGCGCAGCGCGTCCGTCCTTCTGTAGCGGAAGTGCGATATTCCGGCCGCCTCCTCGAGAATGTCGCGGCGTTCCTTTGACTTCGCGGATACCATATCCGCGACCTTACCCTGTGAAACTATGGAGTAGCCGCCGCGACCGAGACCGGTGTCCATGAAGAGCTCGTTTACGTCCTTGAGACGTACGGTCTGGTCATTGATTCTATATTCGCTCTCACCGGAGCGGAAATAACGCCTTGTAATGGAGACCTCATCGTTGTCGTTGTTGAGGCTCCTGTCCCTGTTATCAAGACGCAGCGTAACCTCGGCGTAACCGAGCGCCTTTCTGATGCTCGTTCCGCCGAAGATAACATCTTCCATTTTTGATCCGCGGAGATTCTTGGTCGACTGTTCGCCCAAAACCCAGCGCACGGCATCGGAGATATTACTCTTACCCGAACCGTTGGGTCCGACAACAGCGGTCATTCCCTTGTCAAAACCCAAAACGGTCTTGTCGGGGAAGGACTTGAAGCCCTGCATTTCAAGTGCTTTCAGTATCATTTACTCAATCTTCCTCTGTCCTTATTTCGTACTTTTTCAAAGTACTGTCGGAAAATACATTACAGATGTAATTATTATCTTTTAATTGTACTATATTTTGTCGCTTCTGTCCCGTCATTTTTGAAATTTCTTTGGGATTTACGAATATTTTATAGCTGTGTGAAGGTCCGCCCTCATATTCCCTGAGCAGAGAGAGCGCCTTATCGAAGTAAATCTTACCCTCAACAAGTTCTCTCATCGCGGGATGATAGGCCCCGGCGATGTAGCCGTCCTCGACATTTCCGCCGGAATGAAGACCCAGACGGATAACGCTGATTCCCGCCTCCTCAAACATCAGAAGCAGGCGCGCGCAGAGGTTCACGGCCTCGTCCAGCGACTGCGGTCTGTACTCGCCTTTTTCATAAAGATGCGCGAGTTCGGTATGTTCCAGGACTACGGTCGGATATATTCTGACCGTCGCAGGCTGCAGTTTTATGAGTTCCCGCGCGGTGAAAACGGCGCCCTCGTCCGTATCACCCAAAAGACCGGTCATCATCTGAAGACCGAGTTCAAACCCCCGGGATTTTATGAGTTCTGACGCGCGTCGGACGTCATCTGCCGTGTGTCCCCTGCGGTTTCTCCGCAGGACCTCGTCGCTCATGCTCTGAGCGCCGAGTTCGATGGCCTCGACGCCGTACTCTTTCAGTATTTCGAGCACTTCCTCATCTATGGCGTCAGGCCTCGTGGACACGCGGATGCCGGTGATCTCGCCCGCGTCAATATGCGGCTTCGCCGCCTTCAGCAGGCTCATCATATAGGGCCTGTCTATGGCGGTGAAACTACCGCCGAAAAAAGCAAGCTGGCCGTCACGGCAGCCGGAGTCAAGCGCAGTCTTCACTGCCCTGTCGACGTCAGCTGCCGTGGCGGTCTCTTCTTTTCCCGTTATTATATGCTGATTACAAAAACTGCACTGATGCGGGCATCCCACATGTGCCACAAAGAGTGCGATATTCCTGTGACTCATAGACCCATAAGCTCCAATGCTTCTCTCGCCGCTTCCTGTTCGGCGTGCTTCTTTGTTCCGCCCGTGCCTCTTCCTATGACATTTGAGTTTAAGTGCACCTCAACCTCAAAACGCTTGTCGTGGTCAGGTCCGCTCTCACCCACAAGCACGTAGGTGAGCTTCTCTTCGGGATTCTTCTGGATTACCTCCTGCAGGACAGTCTTGTAATCCTTGAATGAAAGTCTGTGCTTCTCGACCGCGGGGACGATGAATCGCAGAATGAACTTTCTCGCTTCCTCCGTGCCGCCGTCGAGATAGATTGAGGCGATAACCGCCTCAAAGGCGTCAGCCAGAATCGAGGCGCGCTCGCGGCCGCCTGTCTTCTGCTCGCCCTTGCCGAGAAAAAGATAGTCTCCGAGGTCTATCTGTTTTGCATAGTCGCAGCATGCGCCCTCGCAGACGGCTGCCGCGCGCAGCTTGGTCAGCTGTCCCTCCGGCAGATCCTTCATATTGTTGAAGAAATAGTCTGCGGTCACAAAGCCTAAAACAGAGTCGCCGAGAAACTCGAGACGCTCATTGTACTTGTGCCCGTTTCCCTTCTCATTTGCATAGGAGGAATGGGTGAGTGCCGTCTCAAGAATGCTTATATCCTTATACTCGTAACCTATTTTCTTTTCAAACTCGTGGAGATCCATTATTTGCTTACCGCCTTCGCAATTATGTCAATTGCACCGCTGTCGGCGTAGTCCGCAACCTGCTTTATCGCATATTTGAAAGCTCTGGCGTCAGATGAGCCGTGGGCTTTGGCGACAGGCTTCGAAATACCCATCAGGGGTGCTCCGCCGTGTTTCTTGTAGTCCATCTTGTTCTTGAAATCCTTCATATTTGAAGAGATGAGAAGATAGCCGAGTTTTGTCTTCGCGCTGGTCTTGAAAATATCCTTGATATTCTTCAGAAGTACTCCGGCAACGCCTTCATACATCTTTAAGATTACATTGCCCGTGAAACCTTCGCAGACAACTACGTCTGCTCCGCCCTTCGGGATGTCGCAGATTTCAATATTGCCGACAAAGTTGTAATCCTGCTGACTCATGAGCTTGTAGGCCTCGACGAGCGTCTCGGTACCCTTGGTCTCCTCAACGCCGATATTGGCGAGAGCGACGCGGGGGTTCTTGACACCCATTACCTTCTCCATGTAAGTGCTGCCCATTATGGCGAACTGGTTTAAAACCTCAGGTGTGCATGTGAGGTTTGCACCGCAGTCCATCATAAGGAACACACCCTCGTCATTCGGCATAACAGCGCCGGTTCCGGCATGTTTGATGCCCGGAATCTCCTTGACGAATCTGTGTGCACCGACGACATAGGCGCCTGTCGAACCGGCGGTTACAAAACCGTCGCCCTTGCCTTCCGCGAGCAGCTGAAGGCCTACGGCCATTGAGGAATTCTTATGCGTGCTCGCTATGGAACGCGGGCTGTCATGCATGCCGATAACATCTTCGGTGTGATAAATCTCCATCGAAGAAATGTCAATATTGTTCTCCTGAGCACAAGCTTTGATCTTACCCTCATCGCCTGTAAGGAGAATGTCGTAACCGAATTCCTTATGCGCGTCTGCCGCGCCTTTGAGTATTTCAAGCGGAGCATTATCTCCGCCGAATGCGTCAACTATGATTTTCATGCTTCTTCCTCCTTGTCGAAAAAGTCAAGTGAGCGCTGTGCCAGAGCGGCATATCTCTCTTTCTTGTCACGGATATGCGGCTCTATCGGCGGCAACACGCCGAAATTCGCGCCCATGGGCTGGAAGTTCTCCACGCTCTCATCTGAAATATACTTCGCGAGCGCGCCCATCATTGTAATATTCGGAAGCACAAACGGCGCCTCGCCGTTTATGAAGTTTGCCGCGTTTATGCCGGCAAGGATTCCGCTCTGTGCGGATTCCATATATCCTTCAACTCCGGTTATCTGTCCCGCAAAGAAAAGACCGGGAACCGTTTTGAACTGATAATCGGGGCCCAGAAGTTTAGGTGAATTGATAAATGTATTCCTGTGCATGACGCCGTAACGCAGAAACTCTGCGTCGTGGAGCGCGGGTATCATTGAGAATACACGCTTCTGCTCACCGAACTTCAGGTTTGTCTGGAAGCCGACGAGATTAAACATCTCGCCGTCCTTCGTCTCGCGGCGGAGCTGCAGGCAGGCCCAGGGGCGATGGCCGGTGCGCGGATCGCGCAGTCCGACCGGCTTGAGCGGGCCGAAGCGCATAGTGTCTATGCCGCGGTTCGCCATGACTTCGATGGGCATACAGCCCTCATATCCTGTCTTCTTCTTATCGAAGTCATGCTGAGGCGCGCCTTCGGCATTTACGAGCGCCTCGTAGAAAGCCTCGTACTCCTCCTTGTTCATCGGACAGTTG
>CAMYWC010000051.1:0-5598 GCA_947302545.1 uncultured Clostridia bacterium
ACGTTGAGCCAAATCTTTTTTGTTTTGGTGTTGCAGGTGCCCCAGCGGGATTTCATGTCTTTGCTCTGCCAGCCGCTGCAGTGAAGACCGGTATAGGCCTCCCATTTCGGCAGGAGGATTTCGACGCGCTCGGTGAGTTCCTTCCGGTACCACTCGAGTATGAAGGCCTCCTTCTGTTCCTGCGTACACCCCTCGCGCACTATAAGATCGGCAGTGCCGTTCTCGTGCGCTGTGAGGCTGTATCTCGTGTCTTCCAGGACACTTAAGGTGTAGAACTCTCCCCAGATGGGAATCCTGTCACCGGTGTCATAGGAGATTACGGGTACGGCCTTTATTTTTTCGACGTTTTCAATAATCCAGTCTCTGCGCGCCTCTATGAAAGCCTTTATCTCCTTGTCGGAGACATACTTCGGTGCGGTGACCTTTACATCACCATACGGAGGCTTTACATAGAGGTGCAGATTTTTTATCTTTTTTCGTTCTACCTCTACGGGTATTTCGTCAAGATAGTAAGTCATCAGCCGACAATGATTGACTCACCGGTCATCTCAGGAGGCTGCGGGAGTTCCAGCAGCTTCAGGATGGTCGGGGAGAGGTCGCACAGGCGGCCGCCTGTACGGAGCTTCACGTCACCGGCGCCTATGACGGCAAACGGTACGGGGTTTGTCGTATGAGCGGTGAACGGTGAACCGTCCGGCTCATACATCTTGTCCGAGTTGCCGTGGTCGGCGGTGAGCAGAATTGCGCCGCCCATTTTGTCAACTGCCTCCATAAGTCGGCCGAAACATGTGTCGACGGTTTCGACGGCCTTTACGGCGGCCTCGAAAACGCCTGTGTGACCGACCATGTCGCAGTTGGCGTAGTTTATGATAATGACGTTGTATTTGTCGGAAAGGACAGCCTCAACGAGTTTGTCCGTGACCTCATATGCGCTCATCTCGGGCTTTAAGTCATAGGTCGTAACCTTCGGGCTCGGAATGAGAATTCTGTCCTCGCCCTCGGTTACGGTCTCGACACCGCCGTTGAAGAAGAATGTTACATGCGCATACTTTTCAGTCTCGGCAATGCGAAGCTGAGTCATATGGTTCTTTGCGAGGTACTCGCCGAGAGTATTCTCAAGAGACTGAGGTTTGAATGCAACCTCGACATTCGGCATGGTTGCGTCATACTGTGTCATACAGACATAGAAGACGGGGAACCATTCATGGTCGAATCCTGTTACTTCCGGATCGACGAATGCCCTTGTTATCTCACGCGCGCGGTCGGGACGGAAGTTGAAGAAAATGATGCTGTCATTTTCATGTACGCGTCCGTCATCCTCGCGTTCGCAGTAGTCACAGCGTCCGTCACACTCGGCCTCGCAGTCAATGACTGTGGGCATGACAAATTCGTCCGTCAGGTTCTTGCCGTCGGAGTCAACCGTGTCATATGAGAGCTCGAGAGCCTTTATGGGGTCTGCCATATGTACGCCTTCGCCTTTGACGAATGCGTTGTAAGCCTTCTCCACACGTTCCCAGCGGTTGTCACGGTCCATGGCATAGAAACGGCCGGTGAGGGTCGCGAGGCGACCTACGCCCTCGGCTTTCATGAAGTCGAGAAGCTGACGCACATATTCAATGCCCGAGGTCGGAGGTACGTCACGGCCGTCTAAAATGCCGTGGACATATACCTTCTCAAGGCCCTCGCGTTTTGCGAGTTTAAGAAGACCGTAGAGATGGGTGTTGTGGCTGTGCACTCCGCCGTCAGAGAGGAGTCCCATAAGGTGGAGGGCGGAGTTGTTCTTCTTGCAGTTTTCGATGGCTTTTCTGAAAGCTTCGTTTTCGAAAAAGTCACCGTCTTCAATTGATTTTGAGATACGGGTGAGTTCCTGGTAAACGATACGGCCTGCGCCGATGTTGGTGTGACCGACTTCGGAGTTGCCCATCTGGCCGTCGGGAAGACCGACATCAAGACCCGATGCTCCTATCGTCGTATGGGGGCACTCACTCATTACTTTGTCTATGTTCGGTGTATTTGCGGCGACTATGGCGTTGCCGTAGGTTTCTTCCGGCACCCAGCCGAAACCGTCAAAAATACACAGTACTACGGGTTTTTTCATCTTGTCCCTTTCTATTTGCTTGCAGCTTTTACTATTGTTGAGAAGTCAGCCGACTTCAGGGAAGCGCCGCCGATAAGGCCGCCGTCAACATTGACCTTTGAGAGAAGGCCTTCGGCGTTACCGGCGTTCATTGAACCGCCGTACTGAACCGTTGTCGCCTCGGCAACGTCCTTGCCGTAGATCTCTTCAACGGCTGCGCGGACAAATCCGTTGCCCTCGTCAGCCTGGTCGTCTGTGGCGGTAACGCCCGTGCCGATTGCCCATACGGGCTCATAGGCTATGATGACGTCCTTCATCTGCTCTGCAGTTACATTTGTGAGAGCCATCTTTGTCTGGAACTTGAGGAGTGTCTCGGTGTAGCCGAGCTCTCTCTGCTCAAGTGTCTCACCGACACATACGATGGGCTTGAGGCCCTCGGAGAGGGCTGCAAGTGTGCGGAGGTTGACCGTCTCGTCCGTCTCGCCGAAATACTGTCTTCTCTCGCTGTGGCCGATTACGACGTACTCAACGCCTGCTTCCTTGAGCATCTTGGCGGATACTTCGCCCGTGAAGGCGCCGCTCTCTTTGAAGTGGACGTTCTCAGCACCGATTTTGATATTTGAACCCTTGGCTGCTTCAACTGCAGCGGCGATGTCTACGAAGGGTACGCAGAGTACTACATCGCAGTCAGCACCAGCTACGAGCGGCTTCATCTCATTGATGAGAGCTGTAGCTTCAGAGGGTGTCTTGTTCATTTTCCAGTTGCCGGCTATTACAGCCTTTCTTACTTCCTTTTTCATTGCTTTGGTTTCCTTTCCTTATCTGTCGTTCATGGCTGCAATGCCCGGGAGTTCCTTGCCTTCAAGGAACTCGAGTGAGGCGCCGCCGCCGGTGGAAATGTGCGTCATCTTGTCTCCGAGACCGAGCTGGTTTACGGCTGCAGCAGAGTCGCCGCCGCCGATTACCGTGATGGCATCGGACTTGGCCATTGCCTCAGCAACAGCGAGTGTGCCCTTGGCAAGTACGGGGTTCTCGAAAACGCCCATCGGGCCGTTCCATACAACTGTCTTTGCGCCGAGTACTTCGGCAGCGAACATCTCAGCAGTCTTCGGACCAATGTCGAGGCCCATCGCGTCTGCGGGGATCTTGTCGGCATCGACAACCTCAACATCTATCGGAGCATCGATAGGATCCGGGAATGCCTTTGCGACAGCAGTGTCTATGGGAAGGAGAATCTTTACGCCTTTCTCCTCGGCTTTCTTCATCATGTCTTTGCAGTAGTCGATCTTGGTGTCGTCAACAAGGGATTTGCCGACGCCGAAGCCCTTGGCTGCGAGGAATGTATATGCCATACCGCCGCCGATAATGAGGGCGTCGGCCTTGTTTAAGAGATTGTCTATGACATTGAGTTTGTCAGCGACCTTTGCGCCGCCGAGAATGCACACGAAGGGGCGCTTCGGATCTTCAACGGCGTTGCCGAGGTACTTGAGTTCCTTCTCGATGAGATATCCGGATACGGCTTCGTCGACAAAAGATACAACGCCTACTGTTGAGCAGTGAGCTCTGTGTGCTGTACCGAAGGCATCGTTTACGAAGATGTCGGCGAGTTCGCCGAGTTCCTTTGAGAAGTTCTCTTCGTTCTTTGTCTCCTCAGCTCTGTAGCGTGTGTTCTGGAGAAGTACGACATCACCGTCGTTCATTGCGGCGACGGCGGCCTTTGCATTTTCACCGACAACGTTGTCGTCAGCTGCAAACTTTACTTCCTGTCCGAGGAGCTCGGACAGACGCGCTGCGACGGGAGCGAGTGAGAGCTCGGGCTTGGGCTCGCCCTTCGGCTTGCCGAGGTGGGAGCAGAGGATTACCTTGCCGCCGTCGGCGATGAGTTTTTTGATTGTGGGAAGTGCTGCGACGAGACGGTTCTCGTCAGTGATCTTACCCTCCTTGAGGGGTACGTTGAAGTCGCAGCGTACAAGGACGCGCTTGCCTTTTACGTTGATGTCGTCAACGGTCTTTTTGTTAAGTTTCATATTACTACCTCTTTCTATTTACGGAGTTGTTCTTCAATGCCGGGGGCCTTGAAGCACAGTGTTATGGCTGCCTTGCTCGCGCCGTAGGCGGAGATGGCACCGAGTTTATAAAGTGTTACGGGTGCATAGCCGAGTTCCTCTTCGAGGAGCATGGCGATGGCTCGTGCCTCTTTTTTACGTGAAGCATAGCCTATTGCGTAGTCCGGTTTGGTCTCGCGGAGGGACTCAATACAGTAGGCATAGAACTGGTCGAAGGCGGAGTGGTCTCCCTTTATGATGGGCAGCTCAATTGCCTTCTCCGAGTTTATCTTAAGTGTCGGGAACGGATGATATGAGCCCGTGAACTGAATATACTTCTTCCAGGGCCTTGAGGAGTCAAGGAAGGAGAGAGGTATATTGAAAGCATCAACGAGCATGGTCATCTGTGAACAGGAATGATTTATCTGTGTCAGAATCTCATCCACGTCAGTGCCTTCCTGTGCGAGTTTTGCCGCCTCGATTACCACAAGACCGGCGCACATGGAGAAACACTTTGTGTCCACCATCTCAATGCGAAGGTCAGAAGTGGGATTCTGCGTCTTGTAGAGTTCGATGGCCTCTTCTGCCGTCCTGTGCATGGGGAATGCGACAGAACCCGTCATTATGATAATGACGCTGTCGAAGCCGCATGCCTGGGCATTCTTGAAACGATCAAGATAAATGGCGGCGGGAATTGAGACACTCTTGATCTTGCCCTTGGGAGCCGGGAGAATCTCGTAGAAATTCTCACATGTGAAGTCGATTCCTTCGTTGAAGAACTTGTCGTCGATGTTGAATGTCGTAGAGAGGATTTCCACATCGTAACAGTCAACGAGGCCGGCAGGGAGATCGGAGCAGGTGTCGGTGATTATCATTGTCTTACTCATATGCGCACTCCTTTCGTCATCTGTCTTTGTTTATGTCGAGGAGGTTGTCGACCGTCCGTGCGATGTAGTCCGACTCGTCCTCTATTTTTCTGAGCCTTTCCAGAATCTCATCGTTTTCCATGAGATTCATGTTTTCGCGCATGGCCTTCGCGCTCTCGTAGATTGCCTTGGCGCGCGGGTACATGTCGTGCGAGATGTTTTTTGTGACCGTGGCTTTGAGGTGCTCGCGTGCGCGCAGGTCGGCCTCGGACTGCTTCTCGGCCTCGAGCTCGGCGCGCTCAATGGCGATGGTTATCTGGGAGAGTAGGGCGATTACGCACTCCTCGGCCTCGTCCGTAAGCTCGTTCTGCGTGCAGTCAATTGAGACTACGCCGACAGTCTTTTTGTTGCTGCGTATCGGCATGTACTTGCAGCCGGCATCGGGGAATTCGACCTCGCCGTGGCCGCATTTTGCCGAGTTTTTGTAGCACCATTTCCTGGCCTCGTTCTCATCGTTCTTGTCGATGTCGAAGAAGAATTCGACTTCGGAGCCGGTGAGCTCGGTCAGGGCCTTGTCGGCATATTCTATTACGTGATCACGGCCGTGAAT
>CAMYWC010000052.1:0-5525 GCA_947302545.1 uncultured Clostridia bacterium
TAATATTGCCGATTATAATTACCGTGGCAGGTGTTGCAGTGCTTGCCGGAGGAATTGTAAGCGGTGTCAGGGCCATAGGCCGTTATAACAGACTTAAGGAACAGGAGGCCGGATGGGCACAATGAGCACTTATCATTTAAGACCGAAAACAGGAAGCGTAAAGCAGGCATTTTATCTCGACAATGAAAACGGCGAAACCGTTTATGAGGCAGAAATGCTTAAGTTCTCGCTTCTCGGTGCGTCACCGTTTGAGTTCCGAAACAAAACAAACGGAAAGACCGAAGAACATAAGGTTGGAAAAGTCGTAACTGTTGAACAGGGCAGCGGACTTATAAGCACCTTGTCAAAGAGGTCATACTTCAAGTTCGACGACAAGAAGATATGGGATTACCTTCATGATCTCGGCATAAGAATTGAGAACGGTATGTCAGGCAGCAAACTCGGCATGAGCTATACGGTATTCCTTAACGGAAACCAAATAGCAACTGTTGCCTCTTCCTCCCCGAAAGGGAAATCTCTCATAACTACTGACCTTTATTACGATGTAACCTGTGAAGAGAAAGACATGGAACTTGCTTTCCTTGTCGCTTTCTCGATTGCCAGAACAGACCAGCTGGTATACAGCTGATAATAAATTGTGTTACAATGGGACCCGTAATCTCAGAGAGGAGTGTATTTATGAAAAGAGTATACGATTTCTTAAAGTCAGCCGAGACTTATTATCTCGCGACAACCGAAGGCGATCAGCCTCGTGTACGTCCCTTCGGAACAATTAACGAATTTGAAGGTAAGCTCTATATCCAGACCGGCAAATCAAAGCCCGTCTCAGAACAGATTCACAAGAATCCGAAGGCGGAAATCTGTGCTTTCAAGGACGGCACATGGCTTCGTGTGGAGTGCACACTCAGGGAAGATGACAGAAGAGAGGCCAGAAAGGCCATGCTTGATGCCTACCCGGATCTTCGTGCAATGTACAACGAAGATGACGGAAACACGGAAGTTTTCGCAATTGAAAACGCTTTTGCCGTCTTCTACTCATTCACCGCAGAGCCCGTAATCGTAAAATTCTGATAAAAACTCAGTTAAAAAAGGAGAATTAAAATGCCGAAACTTTTATCTGCAGGCAAGGACCTTGTCAAAGCCAACCTCACAATCGATGGACTTCTTTCCTTTGCCAAAAGCACCAGCAGCACACTGAAGACTGTTGCAAAAGCTCTTGACGATGTAGTCATCCCCGCTCTCACAAAAATTCAGAGTAAGGCTACCCCTAAGGAATAATGAAGTTTTTCATTGCTTATCTGGTGATAATAAACGTCGCGGCGTTTCTGCTGTTTGCCTACGATAAGAGGCAGGCGAAAAACGGCGGATGGAGGGTGGCTGAGGCAACGCTTCTTATGTCCTGTTTCCTGGGAGGTTCAGTCGGCGGACTTGCTGCTATGAACTTCTGCAGGCATAAGACGAAGAAGCCGCTGTTTTATATTGGCGTGCCGGTCATTATTGCGATACATGCCCTCCTGCTGGTGTTTTGTTATCATAAAGGTATGATATGAAAAAAAGAAAAGACGCAGCGTTTCACGCTGCGTCTTTTTATTTGTCATTATGGCAGTTCTGCGTAGCGGGCAAGCAGATCGTCGTAGAACTTGAAGGTGTCTTCTACGGTCTCGCCCATACCTATCCAGGAGAGGTGGTCAAAGTTCTGTCTTGTGGGAAGGTTGTACCAGATACCTTTCTTGAAGTCCTGGCTGAAGGATTCCGCATCTTCGCTCGGGAAGCAGAAGGGGGCCTTCTGGCCGGGTACGTTTACGAATCCGTCGTTATATGTCCACTCATCAAGATTCCAGTGGTAGTTGTCTGCAAGGTACTGTGATCCCCACTTGCTGCAGAGGATTGCGGGTACCTTGCTTATGAAGTTCGCATCTTTGTTTATGATACGGCAGCCGCGTTTCTCATCATAGTGGGTGCGGTCACCGCTGTGCGCAAAGAAGTAGGTGTCGGGTGACGGAGGGCCCATCATCTTGCAGATTTCCTGTATGCACTCAAGCTTCATCTCATGTCCGATTGAGTCGAAGAAGTTCTTGTGGAAGCGGTTTACCTGCTTCTGAATTTTAAACGGACCGCGGAGATGGTTTTCCGTACGCTCGTACTGGTTGTCCATCATATTCCACTCGTCCATATAGAAGTCATAGTAGCGGGCAACTTTGGAATTGCCGAATACAGAGCAGATCATGAGGCAGAGCTGGGAGATGATGACAACGCCGGGTTTTCTCAGCCACGAAGCGAATGTTGTGCCGTTGTTAACACCCGTGAGGGTTGATGCACAGTGAACCTTCTGCGGCTTGTTTTCAAGGAAGAGCGGGGAGAGGTCATCAGGATCCGTACCTTCTCTCTCGGTCTTACTGCCGTTTGCGATGAGGTCGCATAATGCGAGTACTGTGGGACCTCCGAATGAGTGTCCGACTACATTGATCATCTCGTGCGGGCCTTTTTCACCCCAGTCTTTTATGATGCCGGGGTAGGTGCGACCGTACCTGTTGTGTCCGTATGTCTCTGAGTGGACCTTGCCGTAGTCTACGGTGCCGCCCATTATGATTGCCCAGAGTTCACAGGCGCGGTCCCAGGCTGAGTTCCAGGGGCCCATGGAAGGTGCGTATACTTCGTACCCTTCGCTCCTTAAATGCTTAAGGACGTTTCTCTTATGAAGTATGCCCCAGTAGGGTACATATTTGTTGATGCCGTCCTGTTCGCCCCAACCCATGAATCCGTGAAAGAACAGGGTCGGATAGTTTACATTGCCCATTTGCTTATTTTCTCCTTTATTTGTTTGTATGTTCAAGGGTCATTTGAGGAGATATGCCGATGAGACGGGAAATTCGAAATAGGTGTCAGGATAAGGTTCATCCTCAAGACAAAAATGCCACCATTCGCAGTCGATCGGGGCAAAGCCGTTCCTTATCATGACTCTCTGCAGATTCATGCGATTTTCGAATTGCTCGTCTGTAATACCCTTAAAATCCGGATGTGAAAGTTCGCCGAAAAAGTCAAAAGGGCCGCCCATATCGATCTCTTTTCCGGTCTCCATATTGAGGAGGGTGAGGTCTATGGCGCTCCCTCTGCTGTGACTTGACTTTTTTGCGATGTAGCCGCCCGAGAACAGTTCCTGTTTCTGAAGGTCGGGATAAAAGTAGGGCTTCATACGAATATCCTGGTCTTCTATTCCCCAGAGGACGAACTGCCTTACGGCGCGTGCGGGGCGATAGGCGTCAAAGACTTTCAGCCGTAAGCCCTGCACGGCGAACTCATTTGAGACGGATTTCAGAGCCCGTGCAGCCTCCTTCGTGAGGAGGGCGCAGGGCTCTTCGTATCCGTCAATGCGTTCGCCTATGAAGTTATAAGTTGAGTAGTAGCGGATCTCCTGGATAATGTGCGGCACATAATCGGCGAGCAGCACAAATCCGGAAGGATCCATAGTCAGGTTCTCGCGATAGTCGGAACTCATTTAACTTCGATCTTGGCTCCTTTTGCGTTCTTGCGGACTGACTCAACACCGTTCTTGCAGCTGGCAAGTTTTGTGTAGCCTTCGCCTGTGGCGATAATCTGGCCGTTCTTTGCCTTGAGGCGGAAACGGAATTCACCCTTCTTGTCCTTATAAATTTCGAACTTGGGGTTTGCTTCTTTCTTGAACTTGTCGGCTGTCTGATCCTCAACAGCTGCGATGGGAGCGTTTGCGATTACGCTTGCGATACCTTTTTTAGCCGTGGCGGCGCTTGCGTAAATCTGGCTTGTTGCGATAGGCTCGCCGTTGCCGGCGATGAGATTGAATTTGAAGCCTTTCTTAGCTTTTGATAATACGAATTTTCCCATTTCTTTTCCTCCTGAAAAATTTGCGTGTCGTTAATGGCCAAAAAAGCCTACACCTAATTTTAACAAAGAGAGCGAAAAAATAAAAGACGGGATTTTATTATTTTAGGGCATACCTGTATTTTTTCTGTTTTTGTGGTATATTATTCATATGAGGTGAAAGGAATGAAAAAGTATCTCGAAGCCATTGTTAATTTCGCGATGTACGGCGGCCTGACTTCAGAGCAGTACCACGATATCGTTCCGCAAAAACGCAATGAGAACAAGAAGCGTCTGAAAACCTTCTCGCTCATCGGCGTAATCGGATTCGGTGCAGTTGCCGTTTTGAACCTGGTGACGAACGGATTTGCCGCTTCAAACCAGATCTTTTACGGAATCACTGCTGCTGCAATGGCGGTAATATATCTGCTCGTGAGCTATGTTGTGCCGAAACACGAAAAACTGGTAATGCCGCTCACCTATTTTTTCATTGCAATACTCAATTTCTTCGCGATTTCGGTTGCTCTTCTGCACCCGGAACTCCCCGCCGTGTCCATATTTGTCTTCCTTCTGGCGGTACCGCTTCTCTTTGTGGATAAACCCATACGTATGATGAACATCATCATTTTTATAGGTGTGGCTTTCTGCATCATTACAAGACATGAGAAGGCGCCTGAAATAGCGGAAGTTGACGTGTGGAATATGGTGACATTCGGATTTGTCACGATTGTCGTAAACCTGTTCCTTATGAAATTCAAAATCAAGGCTCTCTATGAGTCCAAGATGGTTGTTTACCTGAGTGAAACCGATGTCCTCACGGGACTCAAGAACAGAAACCAGTTTGAGAAGATGCTGCAGAATTATCAGCATGCATTCGAGAATAATCTTATCTGCATTTACGCCGACGTAAACGGTCTGCACGAGCTCAACAATACGAAGGGCCATGAGGAGGGCGACAAGATGCTTGTCTTTGTCGCGAGGAGCCTCATGGACAAGTTCGGTTCGCTCGATGCCTTCCGTGTCGGAGGCGATGAGTTCATAATCAGACAGTTTGACATGGACAAAGATGCCACGCATTCACACATCGATGAACTGAACGAGAAGTTCAAAGAGAACAACTATCATGTTTCTTTCGGTGTTGTTGAGGCGACGGAGAAGGGAAGTGTTGAGATGGAGTCCCTGGTAAAGGACGCCGAGAAAGAGATGTACGATGCCAAGCGTCGTTACTACGAGGAAAGCGGCCTTACACATGACAGAAGAAGAAACAGAGAAGGGGTTAATAAGTTATGAAGAAATTTATGCTCTGGTTTTCCGGTATTGCAATTACGGTAATCACCGGAATTATGGATTTCGTATTTTTTCCGAGGATTGAGCGTGACACAGAAGGAATCAAGGCCTTCGACATGAACAGTTTCGGCTACAAGTATGAACAGGCTCAGAAGTTTCTGGATCTCATCGATGATGAGGGCAGGGAGATTTACCTGAAAAAGCAGCTTCCGCTCGATACTGTTTATCCGGTCCTTTACACCACTTTCTTTGAACTCGCTTTTGAAAAGCTTCAGGGAAAGAAGAAGCCTCTTATAGCGCTGCCGCTTATGCTCTATGTTTTCGAAAACCTTGAAAACATCTGCAGAGTAAAGATGCTGAAGGATCGCAAGACCACGCCGAAGCTTGCGAAGTTTGCATCG
>CAMYWC010000053.1:0-5452 GCA_947302545.1 uncultured Clostridia bacterium
GGAGGCGAAATTTTGGGCACGGAAAATCTCTATCTACCCGAAAAAACAGCCATAGCTGACGGCCGTTATCTCATCGGCAGAGTACTCTCGCACAACGGCGAGGGCGTCACCTATCTTGCCTTCGACACGGAGCGCAAAGCCACGGTTGAAATCCGTGAATTCCTCCCCGACACTATCTGTATACGCAAGGAAGGTTCCACCCATCTCCTCATAAAAAGCGACAAAAAGCTTCTCTATGACACATGTCTTGCCTCCTTCCTCGACATGTGGAGAAAACTCGCGCGCATGCGCGGTCTCTCCGCACTTATACTGGTTGTCGACATAGTTGAAGAGAACAACACGGCCTATGCCGTATGCGAACATACAGACGGGGCCATCTCCCTTAAGGAGTACCTCTCAAAGACCGAGGAGGGCTACATCTCCTGGCAGGACGCCAGAGTGCTCTTCATGCCCATCCTCTCCACCCTCTCGACTCTCCATACCGCAGGCATCATCCACCGCGGTATTTCCCCGGAGACCCTCATTGTCGGACCCGACAACAAGGTCCGCATAGGCGGTTTCTCCATACCCGAGTGCAGGAACGTCAAAACGGGCATAAACCCCGAGATTTTCTCAGGCTACGCCCCCGTCGAGCAATACGGCATTGACGTGCCCTCAGGCCCCTGGACGGACATCTACGCATTTGCGGCAGTTCTCTACCGCGCTCTCATAGGCACCACGCCCATAGACTCCAAGGAGCGCCTTGCGGCTGACCGCATGATGATTCCGGCAAAGTTTGCCGAGATGATTCCGGCCTATGTCATAAACGCCCTCATAAACGCGCTGCAGATTATGCCCGAGGACAGAACGAAGACGGTTGATCAGCTCAGGGAAGAGCTCTCCGCTTCACCGACGGCAGCCATCGCGGCCGATTTTGAGGCTGAAGCAGAGGCTGCGGAGTCCGAGGCGGAATCCGCCCCCGACTACTCGACTGTCGTCGCACCGCATCCGAAGAGAAAACCCTCGGCCGCGACAAAGCAGGAGCAGATGCGCACTGCTTTGAAAGCCGGAGGCATTGCGGCTGCCGTCGCTCTGTTTATCTTCCTCATCCTCTGTCTGACGGTTCTCCGCGGACACTTCGGAGGAGGCGGTTCGAACAAACCGACAGACCCGAACACGGGTTCAACAGTCAATTCCGACACCAAGGTTTTGGTCCCCACATTCACGGGACGCACCTATACCAATATCTCATCCCAGAAGTCCTACTTCGATGACTTCGTCATCACCACCAAGGAGGAGTACAACACCAAGGTCAACAGAGGCTACGTAATCTCGCAGTCCATTGAGCCCGGCAAGGAGGTCCCTCAGGGCACCGAAATCCAGCTTGTCGTCTCCCTGGGCGTTGAACAGGCAGAGATGATAGACGTCGTGGGCGAGACCTACGAGTCGGCTGTAGCCAAGCTCAAAGAGGCCGGATTTGAAAACGTCAAGAAAATCTCGATGACCAATGACGGCTCACACGTCTCAGGCACAGTCGCCTCCTCTCTCCAGAAAGCCGGAGAGCTCTACGACAAGACCGAGAAGATAACACTCACGGTTTACGCGGAGGCCCAGACAACCGAGACCACAACCGAAAAACAGGGTTAAGCAAAACAAAACAGCGAGGCTTCTGCCTCGCTGTTTTTTATTTCATTTATTCCTTTTCGTACTTGTCCTTGATTTTCTCTTTCACGCGGTTTCGGATTATCATGCGCTTCTTGTCGCGCATCGCCTCGAGTTCCTCTATGCGCTCAATACGCTCCTTCTTCGCCTTGCGTCTGAGGTCCGCTTCGGTTATCTCACGGGCATCCATCGGAATATACTCCTGACGGTCGCAGATGTTCATGTAAGCGGGACGTATAATCTTGCCGCTGTTTATGATCTCCTCGAGTCTGTGGGCGCTCCAGCCGGCGATTCTGGCGCAGGCAAAGAGCGGTGTGTAAAGTTCCTCGGGAAGACCGAGCATCTGATAGGCAAAGCCGGAATAGAAGTCTATGTTGGCGCAGATATCCTTGTACATCTTACGCTTGCCGGCGATGATTGCCGGAGCGAGATGCGCTACGCGCTCGCGGAGTTCGTACTCATCCATGAGTCCCTTCTCCTCCGCCAGCTGCTTTACGGACTCCTTGAGCATCTGGGCACGCGGATCGGACTTCGTATAGATGGCGTGGCCTATACCGTAGATGAGGCCCGTGCCGTCAAAGGCGTTGCCCTCGAGGATCTTCTCGAGATATGCCTTTATCTCTTCATCGTCAGTCCAGTCCTTTACATTGGCCTTTATGTCCTCAAACATATGGACATTCTTTATGTTCGCTCCGCCGTGCTTCGGTCCCTTAAGTGAACCGAGGGCCGCTGCAATTGCGGAATAGGTGTCCGTGCCCGAGGATGTCACTACGTGAGTCGTAAAGGTTGAGTTGTTACCGCCGCCGTGCTCCGCATGGAGTACGAGAGACATGTCAAGCACCCTGGCCTCAGTCTTCGTGAAACTGCTGTCGGCTCTGAGCATGTGAAGTATATTCTCAGCCGCAGAGAGTTCCGGTCTGGGCGCGTGGATGAAGAACGAGTCTCCGTCATGGTAGTACTTGTATGTCTGATAGCCGTATACTGCCAGCTGCGGAAACAGCGCTATGAGCTCGAGACACTGACGAAGCACGTTATCTATTGACGTGTCGTCGTCCCTGTGGTCATAGGAATAAAGCGTCAGCACTGAACGTGCCAGCGTGTTCATCATGTCACGCGAGGGAGCCTTCATGATAATGTCACGGACGAAGTTCGTGGGAAGGGCCCTGTAGCCGGCGAGGATCTCTTTAAACTCGTCATACTGCATCTCGTTCGGAAGTTCTCCGAAGAGAAGAAGATAGACTATCTCCTCAAAGGCAAACCCCTTATCGCCGTGTCCGTCAATCAGGTCCTGAATATCGTATCCGCGGTAGCGGAGAATACCGTCTACCTCGTGTTCAACTCCGTTTTCGTCCGTCTGGCGTCCCCAGATCTCCGAGATTTCAGTGAGGCCGGTCAGGACACCGTGGCCGTCTAAATCACGCAGACCGCGTTTTACGTCATATTTTGCGTACAAATCGGGGTCAATTGTACTATGTTCAAGAGTAAGTTTGGAGAGATCGGTGATCTCGTCCGTCACAATTGAATAAGTATCCGAGAAGTTCAATTAATATCTCCTTTTTATCATTCAAGGTTGCATACAATCTCCATGAGACTGTAGATGTCGTCCATGTACCTGTCCGGTCTTACGAACAGGCCGGTGAAAGAGAAGTGGTTCCTGTTTTCGATGGGCATCTGATACCAGATACCGGGCTGGCAGTATTCCGCGGCACGGAATGCGGCAGCCTCTTCGTTTATGGGCGGCATTGAGGAGTTGGTGTTTATGAGTCCGTCATTGTCCTGGTCCTTCTTCGTGATTATCGGGGCCTCGGGCAGGTAGTTTTCAAATGTCGAGATGAGAGCGGCAAAGGGAAGTGTTATTCCCGCCTTGAGTCCGGGCAATGTAGCCCTGCCGAGCACAGTCTTCGTGACTTCGCCCGAATATGACAGATAGTAGATGTCATCGAAGGTGCCCAGTTTAGAGTTGAGTGTCTGCATGCCCCAGGGACCCATGTCAAAGAAAATGTTGTCGTTCTTGCGAAGGTATGAGTCTATGGCGTCCTCGCTGAACTTGAGCTTGGTGCCGTCATCCTCCTTTGCGATGTATGCTCTGAGGTTGTGCTGTGTGAGAGGGATGCCGCTCTTGTTGTAGTAAGGGTCAACAAAGTGCGTGTACTGAAGGAGCATGTCCGCGGCGGTAGCGGCCTTGGTCATGAGTTTTTTCGCGCCGGGAAGGCGTCCCTCAAGGGCCTCGGCTGCGGAGATGCCGTCGTTTATGCCCGCGATTGTGACGAGGGCGTGAACCTTGCCGCGGAAGCCGCCTCTGAAGAGGTCTGAAAGCTCTCCCGCGGGAGTGGCGTTTCTCTCCTCCTCGGAACCGTTATAGAGAAGTTCAATGAAAAGACGGGCTACGGGAGCACCGAAACCGTGAGCAACAAGAGTGATTTTGTCCCAGGCTTTGAGCATGGGCTTTTCATAGGTCTTACCGTACCTTGAGTGGCCGTATTTCGAGGAGTGAGCCGCACCGTAGTCAACAGTGCCGCCTACAAGCTGGGCATAGAGTTCACAGGTCCTGTCCCATACGCTCGAGAGAACCTCGAAGGAGACGGTGTGGCACTCCATACCGAGTTTATTCGTAACAACGTTCTGAAAGCCCGTGGCAGACATGCCGAAGTACGGGAAAGCCTTATGCAGTTTTGACTCCTCTCCGTAGGCTATAACGCCGGGAATGAGGATTACCGGATATTCATTCTTGTGCTCAAACATTGAAATACCTCCACAAAGTTGCCGAGAATAATACAGGTAAGATAATAACATATTTGGGGTAGTAAGGTCAAATTATTATATATACAAAGTCGCTCTTTTCTGTTAAAATCTCTGTGTTATGAAAAGAGTTTATTTCCACACACTCGGATGCAAAGTCAATCAGTATGACACTGAGAGCCTGGCAGAGCTGTTCACGAAGGCCGGTTACGGTATCGCGGATACTCCTGCCGGGGCGGATGTCATTGTCGTAAATTCCTGTACCGTGACCGCTGAGGCAGACAGAAAGACCCGGCAGGCCGTCCGCCGTTTCAGGCGTGTCGCTCCCGATGCCGTCATAGTCCTCTGCGGCTGCGTGCCGCAGGCCTATCCCGCAGTCGCTGCCGCTCTGCCTGAGGCGGACGTCGTAACCGGCAACAAGGACCACAGGCTGATTCTCGACCTTGTCGGCAGGGCTCTGTCCTCCCGCTCGTCCGTTGTGGACATCCCCTCACACACCAAAGGCGATGATTTTGAGGACTTCCGTCTCTCGGCTTTTTCGGGCCGCACCAGGGCCATCGTCAAAATCCAGGACGGCTGTGACAGGTACTGCTCCTACTGTATTATCCCGACCTCACGCGGCCGCTCCCGTTCAAGGAGCCTCGAGAGCTTAAGCGACGAGCTCGACAACTTCAAAGCCCGGGGCTACCGCGAGGTCGTGCTCGTCGGCATAAACTTCTGCTGCTACGGGCTCGACATTGGCAAGACCTTTGTTGACGCAATAGAGCTCGCCTGCGGCAAGGGCTTTGACCGCGTGCGCATAGGCTCGCTCGAATACGACAACATCAGTGACGAGGCCATCGCCCGTCTGGCCGCCCTGCAAAATTTCTGCCCTCAGTTTCATATCTCACTGCAGAGCGGATGCGACAGGACGCTAAAAGCGATGAACCGCCACTACAATTCCGCAGATTATCTGGCTCTCTGCGAGGCCCTCCGCGCCGCTTTTCCGGACGCTGCAATCACGACCGACCTCATGGTCGGCTTCCCCGGAGAGACGGATGAAGAATTCGCGGAGACACTGGAGTTCCTGAAA
>CAMYWC010000054.1:0-5378 GCA_947302545.1 uncultured Clostridia bacterium
GCCGTGGAGAAGATCTGGCTCTTCTTTGTCGGGATGGTGGTGTTGCGCTCGATGATCTTTGTGGAGATACCGCCGAGTGTCTCAATACCGAGGGACAGCGGAGTTACATCGAGGAGAAGGAGACCCTTTACATCGCCGCCGAGTACACCGCCCTGAAGGGCTGCGCCCATGGCTACGCACTCATCCGGGTTGATGCCCTTGAAGGGTTCCTTGCCGATGAATTTCTGAACTGCTTCCTGTACAGCCGGGATTCTTGAAGAACCGCCGACCATGAGGACCTTGTCTATCTCAGAGGTCTTGAGACCTGAGTCGGACATGGCCTGACGTACGGGACCCATTGTGCTCTCAACGAGGTCTGCAGTGAGTTCGTTGAACTTAGCACGTGTGAGAGTCATCTCAAGGTGCTTGGGACCGTTTGCGTCTGCTGTGATGAACGGAAGTGAGATGTTCGATGTAGTTACGCCGGAAAGCTCAATCTTGGCCTTTTCAGCAGCTTCCTTGAGACGCTGCATTGCCATCTTGTCGCCCTTGAGGTCGATGCCTTCGGACTTCTTGAACTCCTCAGCCATCCAGTCGATTATTCTCTGGTCGAAGTCGTCGCCGCCCAGACGGTTGTTACCGGCTGTCGCGAGAACTTCCTGAACACCGTCGCCCATCTCGATGATGGATACATCGAATGTACCGCCGCCGAGGTCGTAGACCATGATCTTCTGGTCCTCGCCCTTGTCTATGCCGTAAGCAAGCGCTGCGGCTGTGGGCTCGTTGATGATTCTCTTGACCTCAAGGCCCGCAATCTTACCTGCGTCCTTTGTGGCCTGACGCTGTGCGTCGGTGAAATATGCGGGAACAGTGATAACAGCCTCTGTTACCTTATCGCCGAGATATGCCTCTGCATCAGCCTTAAGCTTCTGGAGAATCATCGCGGAAATCTCCTGCGGGGTGTACTTCTTGCCGTCAATATTTACTTTGTAGTCAGAACCCATCTGACGTTTGATTGATGACACTGTTCTGTCGGGATTTGTGATAGCCTGGCGCTTTGCCACCTGGCCTACCATACGCTCGCCGTCCTTGCCGAATGCTACAACCGAAGGGGTTGTTCTTGCGCCTTCAGCGTTGGCGATAACAACTGCTTCACCGCCCTCAATGACGGATACACATGAGTTTGTTGTACCAAGGTCAATACCTACTATTTTAGCCATAATTCTTTACCTCCATATGTCAGTTTGCAACCTTAACCATTGCAGGTCGCAGTATTTTTTCATTAATTTTATAACCCTTCTGGAAAACCTCCGCGACGGTGTTTGCCTCGAGGGACTCATCATCCACATGCATTACTGCGTTGTGGATGTTGGGGTCAAACTGATCTCCCGGTTCACCGAAGGTCTCAACTCCGTAGTTCTTAAACACATCCGTAAGCTGAGTGTGTGTCATCTCGACACCCTTCCTGAAATCTTCCAGGCTTGACTCCTCTGTGGAGAGTGCCCGGTCGAAGTTATCAAGTACCGGAAGTAAGTCCGCAAAGACCGTGGCCTTCGCGTTTGTGAAGGATTCCTCCTTCTCTTTATTTGTGCGCTTCCTGAAGTTGTCGTACTCGGCTGCAAGCCTCATGTACGCCTCCTTCTGAGCGGCGAGTTCGGCGACAAACTTTTCTTCAGCAGTCTGTTCTGCCGTTTTCTCTTCGGCTGTCTCTTCAGCCGGCTGTTCTTCAACTTTTTCCTTCGGAGCCTTTTCCTCCTCCGGAGTGTTGGTATCAACTGTCTTCTTCGCCACTTGAGCTTTCCTCCTCATATACGTCTGACAGGAATTTGCTGATTATGTCAGTTAAATATTTTATGCTCGGTACGAGCTTAGAATAATTCATTCTTGTCGGGCCGATTATTCCTATGGCGCCCGTGGCATTATCGCCTATCTTGTACTTCGAGATTATCATGCTCGAATTTTCAAGTTCCTTGTACCTGTTCTCGGAGCCTATGCGGATTTCAATATCCGAGTTGCTGTCTCCCGAGCCCGAGACCAGCATTCCGAGCGGCTCCTCCTTGTGGAGGAAGTCGAGGAGCTGTCCCGCATTCTCGTTGTACTCCTTGTAACCGAGGAGATTCGACTGGCCGGAGAGATTGATCTCCGAGACCGAAGCGGCCTCGACGAGGTCGGATATGGTCACGAGGAGCGGCGACATGGAGAGTGCCTTTGCGCCGAGACTCGCGACGAGGGTCTGGATCATAACCGTGTTGACATCCGAGAGCGGTGTTCCGAAAAAGTTCCTGCGGACAATGTCTGAAAACGCGTCCTGAAGGTCAGCGGTTATCGGGACATCAGTCCTGCAGGCCTTGCTTTTCAGGATACCGGTCGAGGTGAGCAGAACAATCATCGCCATCTTCGGACTTACGGGCACCATTTCAATGTTCTTTATGAAAGCGTGCTCATCTGAGGTGTCGTGGAGATTGCCGCGAAGTTCGTGAAGTCCACGAGAGCCTCGCCCGCAGCCTGGAGCAGCTGCTCCGGGTCGCCCGACCTGTAATCAAGTCCGGACTCTATGCGCCTGCGCTCATTCTCCTCAAGTTCCGCGGGCTTCATGAGGTTGTCGACATAGTAGCGATAACCCGCCTGCGTGGGGACACGTCCTGCCGAGGTATGGGGCTGGGTTATAAAGCCCTGTGCCGTAAGCTCGGCCATCTCGTTGCGGATGGTGGCAGATGACACATCAAGACCGGCTATACTCTGCAAGGCCTTGGAACCTACGGGTTCACCGGTCTCTATGTACTGTTCAACAATAGCCGCCAGAATCTTTTGGCGTCTCTGTGGGAGCATCCGTTACCACCCCGAGTGATAAATTTTAGCACTCATTAGTCCCGAGTGCTAATTTCATATATAATGTACCACCCGAAATGCCCGATGTCAACACATTTTTTAAAAAAATTAGCACTCCTTTCCGGAGTGCTGATTTTACTGGCTTCTTCTGGAGAAAACAAGTTCTTCCCCGGCGATTGTTATAAGGTCGGCGGAGCTGAGTTCATAGGTTCTGCCCGGCTCGACGGGCTGGCCGTTGAGGAGCGTCCCGCTCCGTGAATTCAGGTCGGCCAGGTAGTATTTTCCCCGGGCAAGAGTGATACTCGCATGCTCCGCCTCCATCTCCCCGTCGCCGGGGAAGGCAATACTGCAGCGGCTCTCGTCGCTGCCTATTATGTCCGGTCCGAACATGAGCGGATACTCCGCTCCCGTACTTCGGACCGCAATTACGAATATGCCCTCAGGCAAAACGGCCTCCCTCTCGAAATCAAAGATATCGTCTCCCTTTCCGGAGAACAGACTCTCCTTCAGCTTTTTGAAAGTCTGCCCCTTCTCCCTGCTCTTCTTCTCCGGCTTTTCCTTCTTCTCTTTCTTCTCCTTTTTCTTTTTCTCTTTCGGAGCCTTGGGCTTTGGCATCTCCTTCTCACCTTCGGGTCTCTCCCTTCCCGCCATTTCTTTTATTACATTTACAATACAGCTCTCAAACTCAAACAGGCTGTGAGATTCAAAATGCGAGTGGCTGGTCGGTACGACCGGCAGCACGAGCGCTCCCACCTCGGGATTTATAAAAGCGAAGGCAAAGTTGAGTATGACCTCGCCGCGCGGGATCATAAAGCTGTCCGTCCTGCCTATTATTCTCTCATACTGTTTTGTAAAGAACCCCGCATTGAGCAGGTTGTAATCCTCTTTAAACATTTCCAGATATTCCCTGAGCGGTACCAGGTTTGAAACCGGTATTAATCTATTATTATTTTCCATACCTATTGGTATTACCCCTTCGATTTCATTCTCCCGAAGCATTGACCGGGTGAATTCATCAATCTCTTCAAAAGGTTCGGGCTCGTATACGAGCATATTGATATTTGACAGTTCGCTGCTGAACATATAAAACCTCCGTTACTTCATTTCTTCTTTAAGTTCCTTTATACCGCGCGCGGCGTATTTGCGCGCGGTATCCGCCGACTTGCCCAGCCTGTCTCCCACCTCCGCGTACGGCAATGCATATCCGTAGTGACAGATCGCGGCGACGGCATGGTGAAGCGGGATGGACCTGAGGGCCTCGTCGAGCTCCTTCCCCAGCTCATCGCGCAGGAACCGGGCCTCTACCGAGTCCGGTTCTTCTTCCTCGTTTATCGCGGACTTCTCCTCGGCGCGGACCGCCCGCGCCAGTTCCCGCTTCATCTTCGCCGCGACAATGGCATTGGTGCGGAAGAGAAAGGCCGCGAGTCTTCCCTCATCGTCAAAACTGACACCCCGGAGCATCTTCTCATAGAGGCAGAGAAATGTCTCCTGGACACAGTCCTCCGCCAGGTGCTCATCTTCAAGCCGGTTCTTTGCATCGAAGAAGAGTGCCTGCCTGTATTTCCTGAAAATCTCCTCCAAGGGCATCACCTCTTTTCAAGGGTTTCCCACTATCTTAAAACAATTTTTTCCGAAAATCTCGATTTAGGTATGAATGGTCGATTTTCGCGTATGAGCGGTATGCTATCTCGATTTGATGTGTCATATATTTGCATTATTGCGGGCTTATTCTTATGCTTTAAATATCCTTTCCGGGAGGGGGAACGTGTAAATCACATCGAAAAGGAGAAGTGATATGTTAAGAGTATGTATATTCTCTGAGAACAGGAAGATGGAAGCGGGGCTTCGGAAAATCGTTCAGAGCTATATCTACGAGAACCTGATTTCCGTGGATATAAAAGTTTTCAGGGACATAAAAATGCTTTTGAAAAGTGATATCTCTGATGCTATACTGTTTATCAATGACAGTGAAGAAAGAAGTGCCGTGAAGACAGCGCAGATTCTGCGTGAACATGACCACAGCGAAAAGATTGTCATAATCACAGACAGCATTGACCACGTCTATGATGCGTTCAAGGTGGACGCCTTCCGCGTCATACGCATGCCTGTCGCAAAGGCAGACATTTTCGAAGCCATAAACAGCTTCTGGAAAATGAAATTTTCGAAGAAGGTCATCCTCGTCAAGAACGGCGCCCAGCGCATAACCCTTTCGGCGAGTGACATTATCTATGTAATGTCGATGAACAGAGATACGGTAATCGTCACGAAGACGGAGAATATCAACACCACCGTTTCCCTGTTCCAGGTGGCGGCACAGCTGCCCGAAGAGACTTTCTTCACCTGTCACAGATCGTACATCATAAACCTCATGAACATCCGCACCGTAACCACGGGGATAACTTCGGTGCGCATGTCAAACGGCGACGAGATTCCGATAAGCAGACGCCGCAAGACCGAGTTTATGAATGCGCGTGAGGCATATATCGACAGAAACATCTACATCATCAATTAAACCGAGGTTTCGTTATGAATTATGAGGATGCAATCAATTACATAGAAGGCCGTGCCGT